>NZ_JAGFPF010000210.1:0-2405 GCF_025962695.1 Candidatus Symbiopectobacterium sp. NZEC135
CGGTGCCCTGTTCGGGAGGAAATGATGTCAGGATTGCTGTGTGGAAGCGATGAACAACGGTTCACGCGGTGTTATGAGCATGCGCGTGGCTATCACCGCCGCGCCCTGTTGTTGGCACCACAATCATCGTCTGTCAGTCTGGTGTTTAACGTGGCATCGCTGGCAGTGGAGTGCTACCTGATTGCCCTGTGTGCGCTGCATAACATCATGCCGATGAATCACAACTACCGTAGCCTGCTGACCAGTGCCTCGGAGAAAGTGACGTTTACCTCGGCGTTAAGCGAGGATATTGCCGCGCTGGATGCACTTTTCGGCATTTGCTCCATTGATGATTACTACCATGGCACGCCGGACGAGCAGGATAAAGCGCGCATTCTTTCCGTGTGTGAGGCATTGGATGCACTGATTGTGGCGGAACAAAAACGCTCACCGGCGCTTGACCACTTGCGGGAGAACAGAGGATGAATACGCCTGTTAACCCGGCGCTGGCCGATTTCCCCCATCACGACATGCGGCGGGATGAACGTGAGATCACCGATCCCACCGTACTGGATGCCATTTTGCGCGAAGAGCGCGTGATGTACATTGCGCTGGCTAATAATGATGTGCCCTTTCTGGTGCCGGTTTTCTATGTCTGGGATGGCACCGCGCTCTATTTTCATTCCGCGCGCAGTGGCAGCAAGATTGAATGGCTTAAACGTAACAATACCCTGTGTTTTGCCATTTCTCATTATGGAGGCGTGGTAGAGGATGCGCTGGCCTGTAACTTTGAGGCGCGGCATCGAACGGTGATTGGGTTGGGGAAAGCACAGTTCATCAACGATAATCAGGAGAAAATCCCCATTTTGCAGCGATTGATGGCGGGGTTTACCGATCGCCACTACGCGTTCCCTGACGCCAATCTGCAAGCCACGCTGGTGATACGCATCAACATCGACGCCATGAGGGGGAAACAGCATGGCTTTTGATAAGGGCCGGCTCCCCCCGCTTTACATCAGGGAATGATAACGGCGCTCGGGCAGCCCGGCGTGGCGACACTGTTTGTCCCGTTACGTTCTGGCTGGCAATGCTGTCGTGAAGTCCCTTGCCCATCAACCGCATCAATGTCATTGGCGGCTTTGCGTCAGCAAACCGTGACGATGCTGGAGGCGTTACCTGAGTGTCGTCACATTGTCGCGCGGGAGATTCAGGGCGTGTTGCTGGCCTGGCTTGATGGCAGAGGGATCACCATGTGGCGAGGCAGCGGCAAACCGGCTCCGCTTCTCGATGGTATCGCGGAGCGTATCCACGCCTCCTCGCCCGTGACGCCACTCCACCCTGAGACCTATTTTCAGCCGGGCAAACAGAGCGGGGATTTTCACTTCAATCTGATAGAGGCACTGGCAAACAGCCATGAGGGGCACACCTCACGGCGGTTATTACAACCCTTCCTGCAACAAAAGCAATTTCGACGTCTGGATGTGATTTGCGATCATTTACCGAAGTGGTTTGCCACGCTTGATGCGCGTGAATTCAGCATTGTGAGTGAGCCGCGCGCAGATGGAACATTTTGTGTCGTGGTGATGCCACGGCATGTCTGAAAACGTTCGTTAACGTCCCAAATAGAACAGGAATGTTCTTAACAGAACATATTGCCGGGGCGTTGGAGGGTGAGGTGGTTTTTATCTCATTAATTATCAATTGATTACAAAAAAGTTGGTTTTGCCTGCATTGGCGCTGATTTTGCAGGTTTTTACCGGGACTGTGCATAAGAGCCTGCGACTAGGATAACAATGCTTCTGACCTGATGTGATTCACTCTGCTACGTAAGAATGGGGATTTGTCGGGAGAGATATAATGCGCCTGGAAAGAAAACGTGGTGTGACGGATATGCTGTCCCCCTTGGAGACACCGCTGTCTTTCAGTTGTAAATTGGGTGAATGTCGTTCAGAACTGATGCCGCTGCTGTCTGAAGTCAGCAAAGTGGTGAGCACCGAGGGCGATCTTTCCAAAACCCTCAAACTGGTCCTGCAATTGATGCAAAAACACATGCAGGTGATCCGCGCGATGATCACGCTGTACGACACCAGCAGCGATCGCATTTATATCCATGAAAGTTACGGACTCTCTCCGCAAGAAGTGGAGAAGGGGGTCTACCTGCCGGGGGAAGGGATCACCGGACAGGTGATCGAAACGCGCCAACCGGTGATTGTGCCGCATGTGGCCGACGATCCTCTATTTCTCAATAAAACCGGCAGTCTCGACAAAACCCGCGACGGGGCGTTTTCCTTTATTTGTGTGCCGATCATTCGCAGTTCCAAAGTGATGGGAACCATCGGCATCGAACGGGTCTATCACAATCATCAACTGCGCTACCTGGATTTGGAAGTGCTGAAAGTGATTGCGGCAATTATCGCGCAGGGCGT
>NZ_JAGFPF010000211.1:0-2387 GCF_025962695.1 Candidatus Symbiopectobacterium sp. NZEC135
AACGATAAAGGCTTATCCCACCAGCGAAACCACCAGCACCACCAGTAATCCCACCACCGAGTTGGTCAGTTCCAACAGCCCCCAGGTTTTGAAGGTGTCCTTAATCGACAGCCCAAAATACTCCTTAAACAACCAGAACGCGGCATCGTTAACGTGAGTCAGAGTGTTACTCCCGGAGGCGGTGGCGAGCACCATCAGCGCCGGGTTGACGTTAAAGGTGGTGATCATCGGACCGACAATCCCAGCCGCCGTGATGGCGGAGACGGTACCAGCACCGGTAGCAAGACGCAGCAGTACGGTGATAAACCAGGCCATGATCAGCGGTGACACCGATGAATGGCGCATCATATCCGCAATATAATCGCCGACGCCGGTGTCCATGATAATTTGTTTAAACGCGCCGCCCGCACCGATGATAAACACCACCATGGCTACTTTTTCAATGGCAACGGTGTAGGATTTCATGACGTCGGACATACTTCTGCCGCGATTAACGCCAAAAGCAAACAGGCTGACCAATACCGCAATCAACATACTGATTTGCGCACTGCCGATAAAATTAAGGAAAGGCAGCACCACGCTATTTTTGGCAATAAACAGCTTCAGCACGGTAACACCGGTAATAATCATCGCCGGGATCAAGGGCACCAACAGGCTGATCGCAAAGCTTGGCATTTCATCATCAGAAAATACCTTTTGCGATTCCAATAATTCGGGAATGGGACGATCCAAATTCCCCAGCAGTTTGGGTAACAGGATGCCCGAGCAAATTACGGTAGGGATGGCAACGATAATGCCATAAATATACACCATCCCCATATCTGCATGGAATGCAGTCACCAGCGCCGTGGGGCCGGGCTGAGGTGGGAACAGGCTGTGCGCCGTGGTGGCGGCGGCGACCATGGTGATACCCAGTTTCAGGAAAGGAATTTTTGCTTCTCGGGCGATGCTGATAATCAGTGGAGCCAAAATCAGGAAGGCCACTTCGTAGAACATAGCCAGACCGAAAATCAAGCCAATCACCAGAATGGCCCATTGAACTTTCTGTGGCCCGAATTTTTTCAGTAACGTTGATGAAACCCGCTGCGCCGCACCGGAATCCACCATCAATTTACCCAGAATGGCACCAAACAGAATAATTAATGCCAGATGCCCCAGCGTACTGCCGACGCCATTTTCAATCGATTTACCAATTGCCTCAAGTGGTAACCCTTCACACACCCCGACAAAAACCGCCGCCAGCAGCAGTGCCAACATCCCGTTAATTTTAAATTTCATATTTAAAATTAACAGCAAAACGACGCCCAGAGCCACCCATATAATGGGCAGCGCCTCAATAATGAAATTCATATTTTCCCCGTAAACATTGAATAAAAAAACCAAATTAGTCGGACATTTCTTTTCTACATACATGACCACAGCAAAACATGTCCTACCAATTAGGCGCCCACCCTGCGCCAAAAACTGTGATGAAGATTAAAAATTTTTTTATGGGGAAAATGACCACTACTTCTACGTGATTTAAATCACATAAAGAAATGCAACGTATACGATAAACATGCAATAAATGAGAAACGTATTATACCAATAAGGTTAAGAGGGAAACCAAAAGGCGGGAAGTGGCACGGCAGCACGCGACAACACGCGCCACCGTTATCGATCTCGTACTATGACTCGGACTTGTCCGTTTTCTCCTCCGGCACAAGCGCTGAGCGACTCTCGTCATCTTCCTTCACCGGCGTGTTGGCGGTGAGCAGATAGGGTGACTGCTGCCAGCGGCTGCGGCGGTACTGCAACAGCGTGCGGGCCAGAATAATGCCGATCGCCAAGGCCAGCAGAATCATCAGGCGTAAGATATTGGTGGTATTGTCGACCTGCTTGGCGTCGGTCGCCAACACGTGAGTGTCGAGCGTCATACGCAGAAAACCGATCGGGCCATCCTTGCCGTTGATGGGCTGCACAATCTGGTGGTTGAAATAGCTACCCACCCGCTTACCATCCAGCGCCAGCCGGTCGCGCACCACGACCTCTTCCCCGGTGCGGGCAATCAACGAACCGTCCTGCTGATAGAGTGCCGCGTCAAGAATACGGCTATTTTGCGTTAACTGCGCCAGCATCGTGCTGATTTTCTGGCTGTTATCATCGTTGCTTTCCATCAGCGGCGTCAGGCTGAACGCCACCTGCCGCGCCAGCGTGCGCGCAATGTCTTCAACCTGCTCTGAACGCGCCATTTGATGGCTCAGGCTGAAATAGGACGCCCCCTGCATCAATGCGACCAGCAGCGCCAGGCAGATCAGCACAATAGCGGTACGGTGTAAGCGGAATTTTAACCGGGTGTGGACCATGAGAATCCCTGAGCGATTTGCATACTTTCATGTTGCCAGAAG
>NZ_JAGFPF010000212.1:0-2378 GCF_025962695.1 Candidatus Symbiopectobacterium sp. NZEC135
ATACCAATGATCTCAGGCGTATCGATAGCAAGCACTTCTTCCATATAATCACTGATGATACGTTCAGAAATATCGGCATCAACTCGCCTTTCAACGTTTGAGAAATACACTTCATAAATTTTATTTCTCACCTCATTGGACATTATTTTCGCATCATTAATGGTTGAAGTGAAGTACCATAAATTCTCTCTTAAAAAATAGAATCTTTCGGGGATAGACTCAAGCCCATCGGCCACACTATGAATATAAACATGTGACATTTCAGTTTTTGCCGCGATGATGTCCAACCATTGGTCGGGAAAGTAATTTTCCAACACCGTTTCCCGATAAAAAGTAAGGTCCACATCTATTCTATTTTCGGGAGTATGACCAAATCGTGGTGGTAAAAAATCGGTTAACAAAGAGACACCGAGGTGTTCGATAAATTCATTTTCTACCAGATTAACATCGAATGTCTGTGAGTTAACCTCAACAATTCTCCGGGGAATATTGTAGAGAAGATGTGTATTTTTCAGCTCAGGAATCTGTGCGTTAAGAATGAGATGCTGTGGCATCACATTCTGGCGATGCAGTGGAATAAGCTGATTATCCTGGTTCAATAGAAAGCGTTTACCCGCCAATGCGCCAGTGTCAGGATTGGCTAATACATAAATACCCGGATGATTCACTCTGCTGATTCTTTCTACAGGTACACTTACCTGTGAATAAGGCAGTCGAGCGGAAATGACAGAAGAGGGAGGCACTGGCAGCCTTTCCAGCCACCGTTCAGAGACGAGTTTTTCTGCAAGGGCGATAGTGTTTTTGTCTCTGTTGAGGAAAGCGACCAATTTTTCAGTAAATCCTCTTCCTATACCTGTCATAAGTTCAAATCCGGGATCAAGGCTTCTGAGTGTGTTTTTTCCCAGCGACGTCATTTCTTGCAGGGTAGGTACTGATATCTCTTTCAAAAAGACCTCAGTTCCTGTTATTTTTTCTCCTCTACGTAAAACCTTTCTTGCATGATAGGCGGCCTTCCCTAACCCCATACCAAATTTCCCTCCCATACGCGCAGCCTGAGACAATACAGGGGCGATCGCCAGCGCATCCATCATGCACGAGGGCACTGCCTGTACGGGATTATTATTGATAATTCCATCGATACAGTCATAGAATGGAACAACCTTACTGACGAGTTTCCAGGCGTTTTGCAACTCAGACGCATCATTGCCCGTCTTGTAGAGCAAGTGATAGAGATTTTCACTGTGCATATCGCTCAACGTGCCAATGATTTTATTTTTATCATCTCCATTCCCCAATGGATTTTTTCGGTCAGTAAGAATAGTGAAATGAAACGTATCTTTATCGGTTGTTAATTCTCGGCCAGCAACCACTCGATGACGACCAAAATCCCGATAATCGAGAACATCAGCTTCAATGTAACGCAGAATATCACGGTCAACCCTGACAATAGAATAACCGCTGGATGTATCTTGGCCTCCCCACTTCAGCGCGTAAATTCTTTCCTGCTCACCATGGATTACAGATAGAAGATCTGTTTTTTCTAAATTAATATATAAATTCTTATCCAGCGCATAGTTATAAGCGACAATCATGGCGTGCCGCGTATTCATACTAAAAGAGGCAGGGTAGACCGTCGCATTCGGTGAAAAAAAGAAATTAAGCTCATTTTCTTCCATGTTTTCCAACACAGAACCGATCAGGCTTTTATCCAGTTCACCGAAGCAATCAGAGACGTTTTTCGTCAATCGATGGTACTCGCCATCCAGGCTGTCTGGCGCTGCGCGGCAAGGTTTTAATACACCATTCATATAAAGCTGTTTGGATTGACTTTGCGATTTTTCACGTTTTTGTTGCAGTGTTCGTATGGCATCCGCCCTGTCATCTAGAGCCGGTAACTCATGGGGCGGACAATCAGCAATAATTTTTTCAGCCAATTGCCCTTTACTGAGCCAGTGGTCTACGGCAGATTGATAACATTGCAACTGTGTGATTAACCGTTGCCGCGTTGCTTCACTCTTTTTCCTGATCTCAATATAATTATCGATAATATCTCTACTTATACTGTGAAATCTTTTTTCCGAATGGATCCTTCCCGGTATTTTTTCAGCAGCAAAAAACAGCGCTGGAAGTAAAAAATAGACCACTTTATCGGCACTGACGCCTTCTTCCAGGGCAATACGCCATAGCGCTTCGCCCAGTTGAATACTCTGCTCACGGTTAAAGTGACGTAACTGGCCAACATCAGATAGGAAGCGTGTACCCGTATACAAATGACTAAATTCGGTGCTGTTTAATGACAGGTCATCTATTTTTTGCTCGGAGAAGCAGAGCAACGGCAACTCTTTTTGCAAAAATGACGACCACATTGCTTCAAGATC
>NZ_JAGFPF010000213.1:0-2368 GCF_025962695.1 Candidatus Symbiopectobacterium sp. NZEC135
GCTTCATCCACCGATCCGGCTTGCACGACGAGCCGGATATCGACGCGCTGTTTCTGACCTTCCAGCGGCACCAGCGTGTAGTGCAGGCCGTTCGGCAACGTGCCGGTGGTAATGTGCGGCAACGGACTTTTTATCTCTGCCGCCGAAAGGGCGGCGCTGAAAAAAATCGCGCCCGCCAGCCAATAGCTCACTGTACTTTTCATTATTTTTCTTCTTACCAGGAATAGGTCACATCAAGCCAGAACTGACGACCGAGGCCGTAGTTGGAGCCGGTTCTGTTGGCGCGGTTAAGTACGTTCATCACGTCTACGCCGACTTTGACATTCTGCTTGCCCAGCGGTTGGGTGTAGGTGACGCGCCAGTCGAGGTTCAGGTTGGTGCCAGCCTGTTTTTCGGTATAGATGTCGACCGGGCCGTCATACCCTTCACAAACAGGTTGACCGGCACAGATCAGGCTGCCACTGGTGGTGACCTCTTTATAGCTTCCCACATAGTTAAGGCGCTGTGTCCAGTCCAGACGCCATGCGGGGATCTCGGTATTCAGTTCAACGAAGGTGACCCAAGGGCGGTTAAAGTCATCAGCAGGGCGGTCGATAGCACGCATAAACTTACCTTTGTAAATTATGCGCTTATCAACATCAACCACATCATCATAGGCGGTATTGGACGAGTTGGATTTTTGGATACTTCCGCCAGCACTCCAACTGAACAACACGGAATGCCACTCAATAGGGGCGATAGGCCTAACCACCAGGCTATAGGTATCAGAGTCCATTTTACCGTTGTTGGTCAGAGAGTAGGTTTTACTGCCCGGGGCTTTTTCTGAGGCAAACTGATCTTTCCCTTCACGACCCACCCACTTCAGCGTCCATACCGTGTCATAGATGCGCTGTTGGAAACCTAAAGTCAGTTCATCGCTGTAAGGGGTTCTTAACGAGGTGTAGTTGTAGTTCACTTCATTTAACGCTTTATCGTACACCCACTCGCCAGGAATATTATCCACAGTCGCAGCCCCCGTAGAGCTACAGGAGCCGTTGGCATTGACGTGTTCGGCACGGCATTCGGTGTAACCGAGTTTACGGGCAGAACGCAGCTTATAGGCCAACACATTGCCTGCATAGTAACGGTTGGCTCCGCCGAACACTTCTGTGGAACGATCGCCCCACAGGTCATAGCTGGCGCTCAAACGCGGAGAAATATTGGTGTTTTTCATATAGTCGTCATAGTCGACCCGAACACCCGGTACCACGGTGAGGCGGTGAAACATCAAGGTATCTTGCAAATAAGCTTCATAGGTATTGGTGGAGACATCAACATTGGAGACATCGTACACATTGCGCTTGTAGTGGTACTGTTCACCACTGATGCAGGCCGTGTCTCCCGCACAGTTCACCGACGTTGTTCGCTTAGAATTGAGAAAACCATAACTGGCGCTATCACGCTGGTATTTCGCCGATGCGATCTCAGCACCGTATCCCACATCAACCCGATGCTGTATCCCCAGCGTCGAGAACGCTTTCAGTTCCCAATCCTGCTTTAAGGTCCAACCTTCTTGCGCCGTTTTGATGGTGCCATAGCCCCCTTCCTGCGCCGCCGTGCCTGTGAAGCCAGACACCCAGTCGATGCTGGGCGTTTTATACCAGTAATAGAAGTGCTGCTCTTTGTTGGTAATGGTGTTTTCGTTCTGCTTCCAGGCTAACTTGGTGGAAACCTTACCGAAGGCATTATGGTTATCCCATACCAAATTGGTCGCGGTGCCGCCGCCCTCGTTGGTAAAGTTGCCGTTTTTGATATCGGAACGAACAAAACTGGAAGTATGGGGCGAATACTGAACCGTCATGGTGAGTTGGTTGCGCTCATTCACATCCCACGCACCACGCAGCAGGTAGTTCTCTGACGAACGTTGTTGGTCTTCCCATTTGCCCATGTATCTGTGATAAAAGGGAATGTCTGACTCTTTACGCACGTAGGCAAACATTAATGCTGCATTGTCAGCCAACGGCTGACTGACCATCAGGTTATAAAAATCTTTGGTAAATTTGGGTTGTTTATTCAACGCGGTAGCAGAATTAAACTGTTCGGCTTCTCGTTCTCGCACATGGTATTTGGTCCATGCGGAGCGCGTTGTGCGGTAGCCAAGAGAACCTGACGCCTCGGTAAATGAAGGACGCTTTAGCTTCGCATCAACCACACCGCCGGTGAACTGACCATATTTCGCGGAAACATTGCTGTCATAGACTGACAGCGATTCAATCAGACTGGTATCCACCCAAAACGCTTCCGGGTGACCAGAAGGGAAATCAACAGCAGCGTTACCATTGGCTGTACCATCAACCTTACCCACGTTCACACCGGGGTTAAGGCGATC
>NZ_JAGFPF010000214.1:0-2351 GCF_025962695.1 Candidatus Symbiopectobacterium sp. NZEC135
CATCGTTGGACAACAACCTGCGGCGCGCGAAGTGAACCTGACCGCCGGGGAACCCCAGCGCGTCATGACCTTCCAGATCAATCAGACTGAAGCTCGCGCACTGGGTTTATCGTCCAACAGCGTGGCACAGATGCTCAACACGCTGTGGTCTGGCAGCGTGGTGTCCCAGGTGCGCGATGGGGATCATTTGATTGATGTGGTGCTGCGCGGCAGCGATGCGGAACGACAGAATAGGGATACCCTTCAGGCGCTAATGTTAACCACGCCTTCAGGCAAAAAGGTGCCGCTAGGCCGGATTGCATCACCGCTATGGGGCGTGGAAGATCCGGTGATATGGCGTCGTCAACGCTTGCCGTTTATCAGTGTACAAACCGATGTGGCACCGGGTATACACGCTCAGGCACTGTCTCAAGCGTTACGCCCTCGCGTTGATGCGCTACGCGCCACGCTGCCTGCGGGTTACCGTATCGAAGAAGGCGGTGCCAGCGCCGAATCAGACAAAGGCAATCGCTCGGTATACGCCGTATTGCCGGTCACACTGCTGACCATGCTTTTTTTGCTGATGGTTCAGTTGCAACGGTTTTCGCGGATGCTACTCGCCTTGATGATGGCGCCGTTTGGCTTACCAGGCATTGTGGCAGCCATGCTGCCTACCGGCACGCCAATGGGGTTTGTGGCGCTGCTCGGGGTGATTGCCTTAGCCGGAATGATTATCCGCAACGCGGTTATCCTGATCAGTGAAGTCGACAATCATTCTCGTCAAGGGTTGGCGCACGATGATGCCATTGTCGCCGCCGCGTTGCATCGCGCTCGGCCTATCCTGCTTACGGCCTGTGCCGCTATTCTCGGCATGATCCCGATTGCGCATCAGGTATTTTGGGGGCCAATGGCTTATGCGATTATCGGCGGGTTGATCTTCGCCACGCTGGTGACATTGACGCTACTGCCCGCCGCGCTCAGCCTGATGATGCAGCGGGAGAAAAACACACCGCGGACCATGCTCACCGCACCGACAGCCTAACGCCTTCTTTCTGTATGCCATCCTCCGCCTAAGCGGAGGATGACGTGTTGGTGGAGTGATAGTGTCCATTGCCTGTCACGCCTCATACCCGATACGGCTTTGCTTATGTTTTTTTGTTTATGGCCTGACACCAAATGTCCTGTTTATTGCCCCGCCTCCTCTGCCAACATGGCATAACACCCTCTATTGTCATTGCAAACATCTGGCAGGAATCCCTCACTATGCACTATCGTCCGGTTTTAGACGCGCTTCGCCGCTTTGATCCGCCGCAGGCGTTGCAAGACGCCAAAGGCCCATTGATCAATCTGGCGCTCAATGAAAACAGTCTTGGCTATTCCCCGCTGGTCGCGCAGGCACTCGGCGCGGCGCTGACCTCCGCCTCGCGCTATCCCTCCACCTTCTGCGACGAACTGCGAGAAAAGCTGGCTCGCCATCACGATATTGACCCGCAGCGTCTGGTATTTGGCAGCGGCATTTTTGAGATACTGTCGCTGATCAGCGCCGTATTCGTCAGCGACGGGGATGAGGTGGTGATCCCCACGCCCTCTTTCGGCTGGTATAACCTGACCACGCGGTTGAACGGCGGTACCGTGGTTGCCGTGCCTTTATCCGAACACGCCATTGACCTTGATGCCGTGCTGGCGGCTATCACGCCGCAAACGCGGTTGATCTGGCTATGCAACCCGCACAACCCGATGGGAACGATGGTTGCCTCGGGGGCGTTACAGGCGTTTCTCGCCAAGGTCCCTGCCGATATTCCCGTGGTGCTCGACGAAGCGTACCGTGAATATGCCGTGGCACCGGATGTGCCAGATGGCATTGCGTTGGCCCGCCAATACGCCAATCTGATTGTGTTGCGTACTTTTTCCAAAGCCTATGGCCTGGCGGGGTTGCGTATTGGTTATGCGGTCGCCAGTGTCGAAACGGCCAGTCTGTTGCATAAAGTCAAAGTGCCCCCCAATGTGAATCATCTGGCCCAAATTGCTGCCAGCGCCGCGCTGGAGGATAGCGATTTTCTGGCACGCTCTGTCACACTGGTGCGCGAGGGATTGGCCGATTACTATGCCTGCTGTGAGGCGTTGGGATTCGACTATATTCCGAGTTTCGCCAACTTTCTGATGATCAACCTGGAACGTGATGGCGACGAGGCCGCAAACGTGTTTCTCGACGCAGGCATCGTGCTGCGCTCAGGCCGGGAAGTGGGCCTTCCCTCGTGGATTCGCGTGACGATCGGCAATGCCGATGAGAACCAGCGGGTATTCGCAGTACTGTATCAACTGGCCGCGCAACGTCCGGCATGACAGGAAATAACATGGAAATAATCAGAGTG
>NZ_JAGFPF010000215.1:0-2338 GCF_025962695.1 Candidatus Symbiopectobacterium sp. NZEC135
AGGGGCGGCGATTTTACAGGCCATCGAAACCGTGCTGGCACAAGGTCCGACACAGGCACCATTAACCCGAGATTTGGGCGGCAGCGGCAATACAGAAACCTTAGGCCGCGCGATTGCTGATGCGCTTTGAGATCGGTGCGTAAAACCGTGTTAATCAGTAGAGGCCTAGCGATGAGTTAGGCCTCTAAAAGGAGAGTCAGAATCCAAATACTGTTCTAAAACCCGCTCTAGCTTGCTCACCGCAGCACCAAACTTAGCCGGATTTTTTGCATTCAACGTCGCTAAATTACGCTGTTTCCAGCGAATAGCGGGAAGATGCTGAATATCAGGATAGCGATACAACGACCAGTCAGGGTTGTTTTGCTTATAACTGAGTAAAAACTGACGATCGCGATCGGTAAAATGTGATTTCAACGCCTGTGGCAGCAAAGTTACTACTGCAAGCAATGATTCCAAAGAGGTCTCCTGCTGGGTCATGCCTGAAAATTCCTGCTGGTACAGCGTAGCGATCCGAGCAGTATCCCAGTGAGGTTCCAACAGTTCAGCGATGGGACGAGGATGACCCGCCAGATAGCAAAGAAAGCCATCGAAAATCTCGCGAGTGAGGCCCGGTTTTTCCAGCATATTGACTACATCAAACAGATCGCGTGGATGCTGACGATCGAGTGCAGCGCAAATTTTACCGCCATAGAGATCCGCCAATGACACGACATTCATGGTGGTGAAGCCATATTCCATTTCCACCGGCTCGCATACCGGTATTTCTGCTGAAGGTAACAACAATCCACGCCAAACCGGGCTGACTTCAATCTTTATCTGTGCATCACGGGAATTAACGATGATACGTTTTTCGTCAGCTTTATTATCCTGTCGAATGGCGGTGAAACCGGGGTTGCGGTTCAGAGATTCCGCCATGCACCTCAATGCGTCATCGATGGCAGCCAGATCGGTATCGCGATCCAAGAACGTGTTATAAACCAGATCGATATCCACTGACAGACGAGGGAAATCTTGTACAAACAAGTTGATCGCGGTACCGCCTTTCAACGCAAAGCAAGGCTCTTTCGCCACATAGGGTAGTGCGTTTATCAACAGCCTGACCTGTTGGGCATAAATATCACGTTGATTCATCTTCGACTCCTTTCGATTTGAATGCTCTGGGAACGGTTATTTGATAATCCGGCTCCAGCCAGCCACCAGGAATGATTTGCCGCTTCCCTGCACCTGTTTCTATGCGGCTTCGATCGAGATACTGAAAATAAGGATGTCCGTTGCGCTGGGCCAGGTAGAGCATCACCCGATTGGTTTTCACCGAAGAACTGGCACAGAGCAGTACCTGTAATTTGCGTGGGCTGAGCAGATTTAACCCCTGAAACAGCGCATCAGCATGTTCAAATGAGATTTGAGCAGGAACGCTACTGGCGATTTCATACGCTGCAAGCTCCGATATACTGCCCGTTAGTAACCTGTCACCAATTTTCAGTTCTGTCGTAAATGACATCACATCAACAGATAATCCCGACGTATAGAGCCTGACAAAAGTGGCTGATGACTCGAATGCACTAAACCATCCAGGCAATTTGGTATAAGCAGGGAGCGCAAGCCAGATTTGAGGCTTTCCCTGTTCTATATAGTGGGAATAACCCTGTAAAGCAAGGCTGGTTAGCCCCGCTATTCGTACCGGTCTTTCCCACTGCATTTGCAAGCAGGATACGGCATCGACCCAATCAGGTTCACGGCCCACCCGGCAATAAACCCCCTGCGAGATCCTTTTAAGCCAACCGTTCTGTACATAGCGATAAGAGAGCGTGCGATCGATGCCATTGCGACTAAGCCATGACTGAAGCAATACCTGCCCCGGTAAGGTGTTTTGCATTAGCCAGTTTAAATAATTAGCCAATTGTCGCCTCTCAGTTGACAATTCAGTTTATTTTTAAACCATTATGGTTCTGGTGAACGCGCATGACAAGGCTGGGTTTAATATTTTTCCTATTTGTCGCCTCCAAGTCGACGTTTTAGTAAAAATTTAAACCACATCCCGTTGTGACCCTCACCCAGACTCACCCGTTACTTACCCTACCTTTCAGTTCCGCCACGGATTTCGCCGCTCACAGTGAGCGTTTCGCCGGCGCCCTGCTTGAAAGCAACGATCCGGCATTAAAGCAGGCACTGTGTGGCCGACTGGTGGCATGCCTTGCCTTGGGAAAATTACTGACAGAATGCGCGCTATCGCAGGAATCCGAACCGCTGATAACCGGGTTGCTGTCTGAATTGGTGTGGTGTTTCTCCGCAGAGCTTAAAACTCCGCGCCGGGCGCGAACAGAAACCCGCTACCATA
>NZ_JAGFPF010000217.1:0-2327 GCF_025962695.1 Candidatus Symbiopectobacterium sp. NZEC135
GCTAGGTAAAGCATGAATGAGAGCAGGAATTTGAACAAGCCCTCCGCCACCAACCGCAGCATCGATCAGGCCACCACAGAAAGCAAAGCCTCCCAATGCAAAAAGAGAAATATCAATATTCAACACTTATTACAGCCCCCGCAAATGCATTAAAGACATATTTTAAATTTATTTCTTCTGTAACACCTGAGCATTGTTTCCTGCCTCATAACAGACAACGAAAAATACGGTAGCAAGTTCTTTATTTCAGTGAGTCAGAACGTTTTGTAATGCAGAAAAGGCGATGCCAACTCTTCTGTTATAATCAAGCATGACATGCTTAAGTCGTTCTGTATTGAATGAAAGCTTCGCGATACGACTAAAGGCCTGTAACGCGGCCAGCGCATGTAAACCATGCCTGTTTTCTACCTCCCCGGCATGCCCAATGACGTAACCTTTGGCGTTACGAAGCGCTTTGGTGTCCTCATTTAACGACGCATTAAAGGACAATAATTTCCCCTCTATAAACTGGGCAAGAAAATTGTATTCGCGTCCGTTCCAGAGTTCAGATGCGACAGAGACCATCATGGCATCCACGACAGACTGCTGATATTCAGTAGAATGCATTGCAGACTTATGTTTTGCAATGCCGGTATTGTAGAGGAAATCAGAGAATTCATTACACTCATTGATTTTATATTGATCATCAACCCAGGCTGAAGCCCCAAAAGCATTTGTCATATATTTATACATTCCGTCATGCCCCTTTTGACCAAGACCAAAGTCATCTTTTGATACTTCATGCATATGGGCCAGCACGTTATGATAGATAGCCTGATTTTCTTGTGAAATGTAAAGTGCGTCAGCGGATAGACGCATGATTATTTTTCCGGATACCAGGCTCGTCGTTTTGTGCGTTTCATTCCAGCCGTTGAAAAAGCTGAGGACTCCGGGTTCAACTTTTTCCGTTTTCAGAAAGGCAAGAAAAGTCCCTTCCGTATAAGGCTGAGCCACCTGGGTTATTTCATGACAAAGAACGTCGTACATCATATTCTGAAGTTCTTTAACATGTTCAATATACACGGAGATGGGTGGCCTGCGAGCATCTCCGGCTATCCATCGACCAGGCAGTTTTAACATTGCGATATGTTCAGGCAAACCATCGACGAATACCTCCCCCAGTTCCTGCATAGAAAAAGGTTTAGTTGATATGTCATTACTACATTGCATAGATAATGAAATCATATATCCACCTCGGTTATTCACGAACTAAAAATATTAAAGACCTCTGAACCATTTATTGGAAAATGGATGATAAAGTTATTTTTTTATTACAGCATTTCAAATAATATCTGATTCCACCTCCAGGCATTGTACGGTGATTGATTAATACACTACAACTGACTTATAGTGAGTTAATTATTCACTTTTAGTGAGGTGTAAAGGGATGGATATATCTCAGCTGAAAATGTTTAAAACCGTTGCCGAGCAGGGTAGTATCGCCAGAGCATCCGAAAGACTGCACTGTGTTCCCTCAAATATCACAAACAGAATCAAGCTCCTGGAAACGGAACTGGGTGTTTCTCTTTTCATCCGTAAGGGGCGCGGACTGGTCATCACACCTTCGGGAGAAATACTGCTGGAGTACGCCAGCAAAATACTGACTTACTGCCAGGAAGCCCGCCAGGCACTTAAGCCCTCATCAGAACCTGGAGGGGTCCTGCGGATCGGAGCTATCGAATCTGCAGCAACAGGACGGCTACCGATGGTTCTTCCAAAATTCAACCAGAGCTATCCCGCAGTCCAGGTGCAATTCAGTACAGGGACATGGCAACAGTTAGTCAGCGATGTCGCCGAACTTAAACTCGATTGCGCGGTTATCGCGACAAAGGATGACCATCCGGATATCACTTATGTGAAAGCCCACCAAGAATCACTGGTATTGATTGCTTCTCCTTTTACAGGAAAGATATCAGCGCCTCAGGATCTAGAAGGTAGACACCTTTACATGTGGCCTCACGGGTGCCCTTACCGCCAGGCCCTGGAGCGTTGGGTAAATCAGCATCAGATCACAGTCGATATCACCAGCATTGCAAGTTATGGAACTATTCTTGGGTGTGTCAGTTCCGGTACAGGTGTCTCGCTGGTACCTGCTGGCTTTTTTGAGCAGTTTAAAAGAACCGGTAATATCAGGGGGTATACAGTTAGCGAGTTATTTCCCGTACAAACTTACTTTATAAAAAATAGCAGAATAGACCTTCATCACGCACGTAATGCGTTTGAAACGTTATTGCGTGCAGAATTAAACAATGTGTGAATTTTCTACGGCCATAATCAGCACATCACAC
>NZ_JAGFPF010000216.1:0-2327 GCF_025962695.1 Candidatus Symbiopectobacterium sp. NZEC135
GAACCCATTTTAATCGAAGGGGAAATTGGCACGGGTAAACACCTGTTTGCGGAGGCGCTGCAACAACAGGTTTGTCCAGAATTACCCTTGTTAACGCTGTCTCTGGCGGACCTCTCCCCGCAGATGTTACAGCAAAAACTGTTTGGGGTTGCCAATCAGGCGGGCTTGCTCGATATGGCTGGCTCAGGCTTTTTGCTGCTCACGCATCTCGCGCTGGCGAGTGCAGAAACCCAAAGGGTGCTCACTCAACTGTGCCAGCGCAAACGTTATTTTCCACAGGGATCATTGCGGGAAACCGCCCTCAAGTGCCGATTGCTGTTTAGTACCACCGCGCCACTGGAACAACTCGAGGAAAAGGATTTTTCCCACGGATTGCTCTACTGCTTGCAACCACAACGCATCAAACTGCCGCCGCTCAGAGAACGGACCGCCGATATTGGTTTGTTATTGCAACATTTTAATGAGATGGCCTGCCAGGAACTGGGCCGGGATTACCTCGCACTGCCCCACGAGCTCGCGAGCCGATTGGAGCATTACGCGTTCCCCGGAAATATTGCCGAATTAAAATCGTTAACCTTTACCGCGGCGGGGATCAGTAACGGCCAGGAGCTGGCACTCGCGCCTTTTTTTAAGGTGTTAGAACAGAGCCAACAGATGCCTCAAAGTGAACGAATGACCTTCCCAGCGAATTTGCCCACCATTAGAGAAATCACGCAGAAGTTGATCCATGAGGCACTCATTCGCACCAATAACAACCAGAGTGCCGCAGCTAAACTGCTTGGGATAACGCAAAGTGCTTTGAGCCGCCGTTTAGGCAATGCGGGCATGAGTAGAGAAACTGACATCCAAAAACAAAAAGCCAGTGAGAACACGTAATACCGATCCGTGCATACCCGAATTAATGGCTGAGCTGGAGTTTCGTCAACGCTTCTTTGGATAGGCCAGTGGACTTCATAACAATCGCGAGCTCCACACCGTTGTGAAGCAATTCACTGGCTATTTTCAACGTAGCCTCACGCTGGCCTTTTTCAGCGCCTTTTTCGATGCCCTTCTGTTCCAGTTGCTCTGGTTCCGGGTTATACAGGAGCAGCGTAAGCTGCGCTCAACGATGAAAGGAAGGGATATTAAGGTAAAACGGAATAGCAACAGGTGAGAATTTTACGTTAGCGATTAGGTATAAGAGAGATAAATTTACCAGATAACGCAATAATGTTATTATCCGATGTAATAAAGGTCAAACCTTCATAATGCGCCTGCGCAACCAGCAATCTATCGAAAGGATCTTTGTGAAATAACTCGGGTAAATGTAATACGTTGAGCGCGTGCTCGCCTTTAATGACAAGCTCCTTGAAACCATTATCAAATAGCCCCGTTCTGAGTTCGTCAGGGTTGATATTGAAATCTGGCTTGTTTAATGCAAACTTGATAGAAACTTCCCAAATACTGGCAGCACTAAAATAAAGCTCATTATCGACGCCTTGAACGATCGCTTTTACCTCTTCCGTGAGGTATTCCGGGCGATAGGCAACAAAAAGTAAAATATTGGTATCGAGTAAATACATTAGTCATACTTCCCTTCAAACATGTCTTGTATTTCATCACTGTTCAGCGCATCGAAGTTATCTGGAACGGTTCCTTTACCCTTAAGGAAACCCAGCTTACGCACAGGTTTCTCCTCCGTGTACGCCACGACTTTTACCAACGTCTTGCCATTACGTGCAATCAGAAATGGCTCTCCTGTTTTCACAACATCGTTTAACAGTTTGGAAAGATTTGTTTTGGCCTCATAGATATTCACCTTTTCCATGACATCCTCCGACTTAGCCATCGTATACATTTTAATCATAACCCCATCCATTATGATTGGTCAAGTCAGACTGACCAGACCAATTTAATGCTACAGTGATATCCGGTGCAACAGCAGGGTATTGATCCTTTTAGGTTCCCGCCACCTCCCCATCCAGTGCTAGAAACGCCGTCGCTTTGCGGTAAGCATCGTCCATGTCGTCCGCCAGCGTTTTCGGGAACGGCAGGATCTTTTTCACCTTGGGAAACATGGCGCTCAGGCTCTCACGCACTTCGGGCTCAGTGGTCAAATACACATAGCCGGCGCAGTAATCCCGCAGTTCATTTTTATAGAGCTTCATCCACCGCGATGCCTGCTTCTCTTGTTCATGCGGTTCTCTCTCATGACCATGCCTTGCCGGAATCCACACCAACGCCACGCGCTGCTGCTGTGTGAGAATGTGTGTCAATCCCGCCAGTAACCTGTCCGTGCGATTCGGCATCTCCAATGCGGGAAAGCGCAGGAAGACCACGGGCCAGCG
>NZ_JAGFPF010000218.1:0-2304 GCF_025962695.1 Candidatus Symbiopectobacterium sp. NZEC135
GCCACGGATGTTTTTCTGATGGAAAAGGATGAGCGCTACTATCGCGGGTATTTGTCTCATCGCTACGTCAGTCGGCGCGGGTTATTCCGCGCCTTTCTTAACGCTTCGCATCCGCGAGAGTCGCTACCCGATCGCGCCCAACCGCGTGCGCCACTTCCTCCCGGTGCGCTGCCTGCACCGCAGTTTTATCAACAGTGCAATCGTTGCCAGCAGTGCGTTAACGCTTGCCCGATGGGCGTGTTGATCGTCAATGACGAGGGTTATCCGCAGTTGGCTATCGAGTACGCCAGCTGCGATGGCTGTCAGACATGTATTTCGCACTGCCCGTCGGGGGCGCTATTGCCACAGGCACACTTTGATACCGGATTACGTCCGGCGATCGGTGCCACCTGCATCAGTCAGCAACGTCATTGCCGCAGTTGCATCGATACCTGCCCAAGTCAGGCGCTTTCCCTCAGTGAGCGTGGGTTGCCTGATGTGGACAGCACGCGTTGTCATGGCTGTGGAGAGTGCTTGATTCAATGTGAAATTCAGGCAATTTCGCTGACGCCTTTCGCTTAAATAACACCTCAATATCGACCCCGCCCTACAATCATTTACGCAGTGGTAATGTGATTTTTATTTTTGAACGTGATGTTATTGTGACGTCAATGGCTATTATTGTTTTTTAAATAAAACCTCAATGAATATATAAAATAAGAAGAGACGATTGAACTTTTAATTTAATCGCTTTATTAAACGTATTTTAAACACAGTTCGGATGAGACGTGTTTAGGGTGTTCATCTGAGTTATTTTAGTAATGCGTACCTGTATCATTATTTGTAATGGTTAAAAAACAGGGCTCGACTATATTTACCAGCCAACTTTTTTCTTATTTCCTTTCAGGGAGTAATAGAAATTAAGGCGGTGAAATCATGATGTTTTTTACGTTTATTATTTTATCACCAGGATATTGTCATGCTTGATTTTTTACCTTTCTCTCGCCCCTCTCTGGGAGAGGAGGAGATTGCTGCCGTGAATGCGGTCATGTTATCCGGGTGGATCACCTCAGGGCCAAAAAATCAGCAATTGGAAGCTGCTTTTTGTTCGCTAACCGGCAACAAGCACGCCATTGCTGTCAGTTCTGCGACGGGCGGGATGCATGTAACCTTGATGGCGCTGGATATCTCCCCTGGCGATGAAGTCATTACCCCCTCGCTGACCTGGGTTTCTACCCTCAACATGATTGTCTTGCCCGGCGCTGTGCCGGTGATGGTGGACGTCGATCGCGATACGCTGATGGTTACGCCGGAGGCCATTGCTGCCGCTATCACGCCGCGTACGCGTGCCATTATTCCGGTGCATTATGCTGGTGCGCCGGCCGATATGGATGGGATTCGCGCTATTGGTCATCGTCACGGCATTCCCGTTATTGAAGATGCCGCTCATGCCGTTGGGGCTGAGTATCGCGGCGCCCCCGTCGGGGCGCAAGGCACCGCGATTTTCTCCTTTCATGCCATCAAAAATATGACCAGCGCTGAGGGCGGACTGGTGGTCACGGATGATGACCAGCTTGCCGAGCGTATCCGTAGTCTTAAATTTCACGGCCTGGGCGTGAATGCTTACGACAGACTTGCACAGGCACGTGCACCCCAGGCAGAAGTAATAACACCGGGCTACAAATACAATCTCAGTGATATTCATGCTGCCATTGCGTTAGTGCAATTTGGCAAGCTGGCGCACGTTAACCAACGGCGTCAGGAGATTGCGCAGCGCTATTTATCTGAGCTTGCCGATACGCCACTGCTGCCGCTAAGTCTGCCTGAATGGCCGCATCACCACGCCTGGCATCTGTTTATCTTGCGTGTGGATGCTGAACGCTGCGGTATTTCACGCGATGCATTAATGGCCGCGCTGCAAGCACAAGGGATTGGCACCGGTCTGCATTTTCGCGCGGTCCATACCCAGAAGTATTACCGTGAGCGTTTTCCCGCACTTGAACTTCCTCATACGGAATGGAACAGCGAGCGCCTGTTATCCATTCCCCTGTTTCCGGATATGACCCATGACGACACATCACGCGTTATCGATGCGCTGCGCAAACTTGCCTGCGGTTGATATGTTCACCTTGCCACCGATAAACAAAGTCTCCGTTGTCATCCCGGTATTCAACGAGCAGGAGAGCCTGCCCACGCTGATTCAGCGCACGTTGGCTACCTGTGAGACGCTGGGTAAGGCCTATGAGATTGTGCTGGTCGACGATGGCAGCAATGACAACTCGGCGCGACTGATGACGCAATTCAGCGTAATGCCGGATAGCCACA
>NZ_JAGFPF010000219.1:0-2301 GCF_025962695.1 Candidatus Symbiopectobacterium sp. NZEC135
TTAAAAGGGAGTTTTATGATTGTCTCATGGAAAAAAATGATAGCGTATTAAAAAAATTTCATGATGAAATAAATGTTCAGGTGGATAAAATTTTACAAACTGCTAGCGTCCCTGAAAGTAGTTATGATGTCATTAAGGCCCGCATATTGGAATTTGTAAATATAAATGCATTGGGGAATAGTTATCCGTTGGACGCTTTGAAATGCTATTTGTATACCTTGTCTGGTTCGGATAAGGAGAAAGAGAGCCTTAACCAAGTTCCTGGTGAACCGTTTGCGTTGAAAATGAATGAAAGGTTAGCTCTACTCAATATATCGATGAATAATGATTCGGGGGTATTAGATAACTTGCTCCGCGATGTTTTTTTACTCAATGATGAACTAAAGTTAAAAAGTAGTGAAGATAAAAATCTATTATGTAGCGGTATATATGCGTATTTAGCGAAACAGTTCTATGAGGGTCTTATAAGAAACTCTATTGATAAAGTGAAGGTCGAACGGGGAGGCGCTGAACATCTGGTCCCATTATCAGTTCCGGTAACACCTTATGGTTTGCAAGAATCGTTATCGGATACGTCAAGTATTGACAGTTTTTTTAGTTCGGTATGCAGTGAAGACTACAACACTGAAGTGATATCTTGGGCGGATAGTGATTATTTTCCTCTACCGCCGACGCCAGAAGAACTTAAGCTTTTTCAGGGGGACTTGTCAGATATCGATGATTTTCCTCCACCGCCAACGCTAGAAGAACTTAAGTTTTTACAGGGTGATTTGTCAGATATTGATGATTTTCCTCCACCGCCAACAGCAGAAGAACTTCGTTTATATCAAGATGGGTCATCACGGTCCGATGAAGTAGATAGTCTTTATGGTTCAGCATCAGACGAATCCAATAGCGATAATGACGTCTATTTAACCGGCAGTGAAACTGCGAAGCTATTATAAGCAGTAGTGTATTTTGATTTCACACTTTCAGATAAGTTAGAGGAAGAAGTAAAATTGTACCTCTATCGGGAGAGGGATTAATGACAGGAAATGGATCGGAAAGACAAATTAATTTTTTGGGTGAAAAGCTAGGATTAGATCTAAAATTAGACGAAAAACAACAGGTTTTATTATTAATCGATGGTAAATGTCCCGTGTCACTGCAACTTGATGATGGAAAATGGTATTTTTATGGCATGGTTCGCCATTTGAAAAATGAAGATAATCCATGCGCTTTCTATCAAAAAACTCTCAAAGAGAGTTTTGAAACATTACGCTCGGGGATTGGGGGGCTGTGCCTAAATGAATCATCGGATATTCTCATGTTCGTCGGCGGGGCCCGAGAAACGAATTACAATGCGGATGAGTTGTACGAAAGTTTAAATCAATTTGTGCAGCGTTTGGATATGTTACGTGAAACGCTGGAATAAGATTGGCTGGAACAGGCCATGCGTTGTCATGGAACCCGAGAAGTAAGCCGAATAACCTTCCCTGCATACCGCCGTTAAGCAGGGAAGGTGATGACGCTTATAGTGACTTTTTCTCATCATTTTCTTGCGGTGTGTTCGCCGCAGTGACGAGAATGCGCCGAATATTTATTCCGGTGATGCCCAATGCCAGCGTGATCAGCGGGGCAGCAATATTAAAGATGGCAAACGGCATGTAGGCCATGGTCGAGACACCGAGCACGGCTGCCATATAAGCACCGCAGGAGTTCCAGGGAATCAACGGTGAGGTGACAATACCGGCGTCAGAAACTGCTCTGGAAAGGTTTTCCGGTGCCAACCCTCGTCGGGCAAATTCAGATTTAAATAAGCGAGTGGGTAACAGCAGAGCGATGTATTGGTCGCCAGCTGCAATGTTTAAACCAATAGCGGTAGCAACGACCGAAGCAATCAAGCGGCCGACCGTTCTGGCCCGTAATAACAGCGGTGTCACCAGCTTGTTGAGCAGACCAAAATCATCCACCATAATGCCAAAGGTAACCGCGCCGATGATGAGCCAAATGGTTAGCAACATGCTATCCATGCCACCACGCGACAGCAACGCATCTATCTGCTCAATCCCTGAATTCTCCTGAAAGCCGGTTGCCATTGCTGTCCACATGGCTTTTATGGCAAGCAGTGGTGCCGCGGTATCTGGCTCAGCAATAAAACGCAGCACCACTTGCGGTTGCATTATCGGCGTCATAATGCCCGCCAGTAATGCGGAGCACATAATCGCCAACGACGCAGGCACCTTTAATACCGAGAGCGTAAGTAAAAAGAACAAGGGCAGCAGGTTCCAGGGGGTAATGTGGACCAGCTCGTTAAACCGT
>NZ_JAGFPF010000021.1:0-66258 GCF_025962695.1 Candidatus Symbiopectobacterium sp. NZEC135
AAACCAATGCTAAACACTTTCATGTAAGCAATCAGGCTTTTTAACCAGGCGGCCTGTGCGACACCTTCTACTACCAGTGTTTGTTGTAATAAGGTGGCGATCCCCAACAATAAACCCGCAGCAATAAAACCTGGAATAAGTGGCGTGAAAATCGTGGCGAATTTGGTCAGAAAGTTATGCACTGCACTTTTTTGCTTGGCTTTAATGTGCTGCTTGTTCTGACTTGCCAACTGACGTAAATCGGGCGGCTCTTCACCCGTCGATACCGATTGTGCAGGTTCAACCAGTAGAGCATTCATCATCTCGCTGGCGGTCTGCGCCTTTCCGGGGCCAAGAATGACCTGCAACTGGTCGTCGCCATTGACTACGCCCAGTACGCCAGGTATTTTTTTCAGTGCATCCAGAGCGATTAATTGACGATCCTTTAACGTAAGGCGCAGCCGGGTCATGCAGTTACCGCAGAGAATGACATTCTCTCTTCCGCCGATGAGATATAATATCTCTTCGACCATTGAAAGGGTTATTTTTGCCATGATTATCGTTATATCTCCTGCAATGTTTTACGGATAAAAGCATGGTGTTAAAGAGCGTCGTGCCCGCTTTTGCTGATATGCCCCTCGACTCACTCTAACTGCCGCATTGCCAGCACACGGTGACATCAATAACCATGTTAGCCATCTTCAGGCGCAGATAGCAATGCGATGGTTAATCTGCGAAGTCTATTCCAACATCCAATACAAATGCCCTGTTGTATACTTGAATGTGGGTCACATGCTGACTTTCCATCACTGCGCTGCGTGCAGATAAGGTTACGATCATGACAACGATACCTCCCGGTGACAATGCTGTGCCATCCGACACAGCGATAGAGCAAAAAGTCCTTAAACGTTCAATTTTGTGCACCTTTTTTATTGCAAGTGCAGGGATTATCGTTGGTCTGATTTGCGGATCAATCTCGATTATTTTTGATGGTATGTTTTCCATTCTGGATGCCGGAATGTGTTCGCTCTCTTTATTGGTCTCTCGCCTGCTTGGACAACCCCATAGCCGCCGCTTTCAGTTTGGGTTCTGGCATGTTGAACCGATGGTGCTGGCATTTAATGGTTGCCTGTTGGTTATTCTGTGTTTGTATGCCTTTGTTAATGCCATTAAAGGGATTATTGACGGTGGACGCGAATTAGAACTTGGCTGGGCTATCGCTTATGCAATTACTATCAGCACCTTTTGTTTTGCTCTCTACTTCACACAGCGTCGGCTCAACAAGAAAATCAAATCAGAACTGATTGCCCTTGATACGAAAAGTTGGTTAATGTCCGCTTGTATCAGTAGCGCTTTATTATTTGCTTTTATACTTTCCTGGCTGATGGAAGGCACTCGCTACGAATACCTCAATGTTTATACCGATCCTTTTGCACTGGCGGTTCTGACATTATTGTTAATTCCCGTTCCAGTGAAAACTATCCTGTCAGCTGTGCGAGAGATTCTACAAATGACGCCAGACAGCCTTGACGATAAAATAGAATCCATCATGGCGAAACTGACGTTGGAATATGGTTTTCTGGATTATTCTAACTATGCAACCCGCATCGGCCGTGGGTTGTTTGTTGAAATCCAGATTGTTATTCCGCAGACGATGGAGAATAACGGTGTAAAGGCGTTCGATAGAATTCGCGACAAGATTGCCCATGCCATTGGGGAAGATAGCCCCCATCGGTGGTTGACCATTACCTTCACACAAGATCCCAAGTGGTTATAGTGTGAATCACGGTGGATGATTGACGCTTATTCTTACTGTCGCCAACAAATGAAATTACGGTTGTCGCCATGATGCCGATAGACACCATGGCGTACCTCCGCTAGAACGTTTGCAGTGCGCTCAGTTTGCCTTGTTGCCACGCGCTTTCTGACTGGCGCAGCGCTTGACTGATATCGCCCAGCTTATCCGATGGCAGTGCTTTCGGTAGCAAATCCAGTCCGACGGTAGAGATGATCTGCCCGTAGGTATTACGCAGCTCTGCGTAGGCTAAATCCTGACGTAGGTTGGCATTCAGCGCGTTTAACTCGCCCTGAATCAGTTGTAATTCACCAATGCTGTTCGCTTTGTAGCGGTTACGCAACTGCTGGGCTATCTGCCCATCCAGATCGCGCAGTTCTGCGCTGGTTTTATACTGCCGCAGCGCTTCACTGTAGTTGGCGCGCGCGACGTAAAGCTGTGCAAGGATTGCCAGCGAAATCGCCTGGCGCTGTACTTCAGCCACTTGTTCATTGGCCTGTGCCGTTTTGCGTGCAGCTGGGCCGGATAACACGTTGAACAGATTCCAGGTGGCTTTCACGCCAACATCAGCCCAACTGTTGTTGACCAGGAAGGAGTTGCTGTCATAGTGACCGCCGGCGCTGATTTCTATCCCGGGCAGCATACGCAGCAGCGCTTTGCGCGTTTCGGCAGCATGAATACGGACCTGATAATCTTGCTCGCGCAGTTCTGGACGACTCACCAGCGCGGTTTCTTCCAGCGTTTTCACATCGATATTCAATTGCGGCACGATTTCGTCACTGCTTTGTGGCAGCGCGAGTTTGTAAGGCGTATCGAGCGGCAGGTTCATCAGGGTTGCCAGTTCGGTCTTGGCCAGCGACAGCGCACGGCGTTGCTCTTCCAACTGACGAGTGGCGTCTATCAGCGCACGGCGATAGCTCAGCGCTTCAATCGGATCGCCCACTTGTTGCGTGGACATGCGTTCGCTTGCTGCGCGCGCTTCATTGACACGGACGATCAAGCTATCAATCTGCCCCAGCAGGCGTTCAGCCGCGACGGCGCGCCAGTAAGCAGATCGCACATCTTGCAGGATGGTATGCACCACTTTGCGTTTACGCTCTTCGGCAATCCAGCGCTGGTCTGATTTTTGTTGAGCCGTCACGTAGCTGACGCCAAAATCGAGCACATTCCATACCATGGTCAGGTCAGCAACGTCGCGATCGCGATCCTGTGAGGTGGACGGCTCCAGAGAGGTTCTCCCTGTTTCAACGCTGCGGCTACTAGAAGCGCTCATATTATTACGCCCCGCGTAGCCCGCAGATGCGGCGATCTTCGGCAGCATATCGTAACGCGCCAGCTCCAGCTGTTGCTGCGCCAATGCATGTTCCATGACCTTTAAACGTGATTCGAGGTTGTATTTCAGTGCACGCGCCATGGCGTCATACAGCGTAATGGGGGCCGTGACCGGTTCCTGTTGGCTGAACATGGCGATTTTGTCTTGTTGGCTGCGTTGCCCGCTTTCCATTTTGGTGATCGGCTGGGTGGTCACAGCACAACCGCTGGCGGCCAACACCATAGCGCTAAGGCTAAATAATTTCCGAACCTTTAACACGATTCCGCTCCTCGTCATTGTTGTTATTGTCGTGATTATGTTTGTGATTACTGACCACGTTCACGTCGTAGCCTTACCCTTGTTGTTGGCCGCTGTCCTGCAAGGCTTGCTCAAGCGCGGCTAGCCGTTGCCACTCAGCGTCTCCCATCTGTTGTAGCTGTCGATGTAGTGACGGCGTAAATGCCACCGAACGTTCGGTACTATTCTCGCCATCATTCAATGTGTTATTTGCGCTGTTGAACGGTACATCCTTCCAGCTACCGCCGGAAAAGATCTCCATCGGTGTGAGCGAGGGCAAATGGATACCCGAGAACGTGCCGGCCAAGGATGTGGTGCCACCCAATGCAGGGTCTTTGCTAAAGCTTGGGAAGGAGCCGAGCGTACTGTCAAAGTTCACACCCACATTGCTGGCAATCCCCTGCACGAAGGTATTGGCAACCTCGCTGGTCGGGAAGGTTCCGCTGTCGGTTTGTTGTCGATTCGCGGAGAAAATGGCGGACATTACTGAACCCGGTGCCCCCGCATTACCGGTAGTAAAACTGCCGAGCGATGGCGCGACGACTAATCCGCCCAACGTGGGGGGCGCGATACTGCTATCTTGCCCTAATGACTGACGGGCATCGCTTGCTGACGGTGTCAGGTTGATACCGTCCGTAGCGCGGAACTGCGGATCGCCTTGAATACCGGGCGTCACTGTCAGGCTGAAGTTGGTACTGACGGTGGCGTTGTTGCCATCGGTTGCGATAACAGTGATCACCAGATTACCGACATTGCCGTTGCCCGGCGAGCCGGAGAAGGTGCCGGTGGTCGGGTTAAAGCTAAGCCAGCTCGGCAATGCTGAGCCGTCAGCTTGCGTGGCGCTGAGTGTCAGGGTATCGCCATCGGGATCAGTAAAGGTGCCAGCAGGGACGGTGAAGTTCAGGCTGCCATCCTGCGCGATGCTCTGGGCCGGAATTGGCGTAGCGACCACCGGTGCATCGTTGACGTTGGTGACCGTCAGGCTAAAGGTGGTGCTGACCGAGGCATCACCATCGTTAGCGGTAACCCTGATGCTCAGGTTGCCCACATCGCCGTTAGCGGGCGTACCCGAGAAGGTGCCAGTGGCCGGGTTAAAGCTGAGCCAACTCGGCAGTGCGGAGCCGTCTGCCAGCGTGGCGCTGAGCGTCAAGGTATCGCCATCGGGGTCGGCAAAGGTACCCGCAGGCACGGTGAAATTGAGACTACCGTCCTGTGCCACGCTTTGTGCCGGGATGGTGCCCGACACCACCGGTGCATCGTTGACGTTGGTGACCGTCAGGCTAAAGGTGATGCTGACAGAGGCATCGCCATCGTTAGCGGTGACCTTGATGCTCAGGCTACCCACATCGCCGTTAGCGGGGGTGCCGGAGAAGGCGCCGGTGACCGGGTTAAAGCTGAGCCAGCTCGGCAGTGGGGAGCCGTTCGCCAGCGTGGCGCTGAGCGTCAGGGTATCACCGTCGGGGTCGGTAAAGGTGCCAGCAGGGACGGTGAAGTTCAGGCTGCCATCCTGCGCGATGCTCTGGGCCGGAATTGGCGTGGCGACCACCGGCGCATCGTTGACGTTGGTGACCGTCAGACTAAATGTCGTGCTGACCGAGGCATCACCATCGTTAGCGGTGACCTTGATACTCAGGCTACCCACATCGCCGTTAGCGGGCGTACCCGAGAAGGTGCCAGTGGTCGGGTTAAAGCTGAGCCAACTCGGCAATGCTGAGCCGTCTGCCAGCGTGGCGCTGAGCGTCAGAGTATCACCATCGGGATCGGTAAAGGTGCCAGCAGGGACGGTGAAGCTCAGGTTGCCATCCTGCGCGATGCTCTGGGCCGGAATTGGCGTAGCGACCACGGGCGCATCGTTGACGTTGGTCACTGTCAGGCTAAAGGTGGTGCTGACTGAGGCATCGCCATCGTTAGCGGTGACCTTGATGCTCAGGCTACCCACATCGCCGTTAGCGGGGGTACCGGAGAAGGTGCCAGTGGCCGGGTTAAAGCTGATCCAGCTCGGCAGTGGGGAGCCGTTCGCCAGCGTGGCGCCGAGCGTCAGGGTATCACCGTCGG
Source organism: Candidatus Symbiopectobacterium sp. NZEC135 (assembly GCF_025962695.1). Lineage (NCBI taxonomy): Bacteria > Pseudomonadati > Pseudomonadota > Gammaproteobacteria > Enterobacterales > Enterobacteriaceae > Symbiopectobacterium > Candidatus Symbiopectobacterium sp. NZEC135. Next base: position 5,439 of record NZ_JAGFPF010000021.1, read on the forward strand.
GGTCGGTAAAGGTGCCAGCAGGGACGGTGAAGTTCAGGCTGCCATCCTGCGCGATGCTCTGGGCCGGAATTGGCGTGGCGACCACCGGCGCATCGTTGACGTTGGTGACCGTCAGACTAAATGTCGTGCTGACCGAGGCATCACCATCGTTAGCGGTGACCTTGATACTCAGGCTACCCACATCGCCGTTAGCGGGCGTACCCGAGAAGGTGCCAGTGGTCGGGTTAAAGCTGAGCCAACTCGGCAATGCTGAGCCGTCTGCCAGCGTGGCGCTGAGCGTCAGAGTATCACCATCGGGATCGGTAAAGGTGCCAGCAGGGACGGTGAAGCTCAGGTTGCCATCCTGCGCGATGCTCTGGGCCGGAATTGGCGTAGCGACCACGGGCGCATCGTTGACGTTGGTCACTGTCAGGCTAAAGGTGGTGCTGACCGAGGCATCGCCATCGTTAGCGGTGACCTTGATGCTCAGGCTACCCACATCGCCGTTAGCGGGGGTACCGGAGAAGGTGCCAGTGGCCGGGTTAAAGCTGATCCAGCTCGGCAGTGGGGAGCCGTTCGCCAGCGTGGCGCTGAGCGTCAGGGTATCACCGTCGGGGTCGGTAAAGGTGCCAGCAGGGACGGTGAAGTTCAGGCTGCCATCCTGCGCGATGCTTTGCGCTGGGATTGGTGCTGCGACCACCGGTGCCTCGTTCGGTGGGCTGATGGTCAGGCCAAAGGTGGTACTGGTCGAGGCATCGCCATCGTTGGCGGTAACCCTGATGCTCAGGGTGCCAATATCGCCGTTAGCGGGCGTGCCGGAAAAGGTGCCGGTGGCCGGATTAAAGCTGAGCCAACTCGGCAGTGCGGAGCCGTCTGCCTGCGTGGCGCTGAGCGTCAGTGTATCTCCGTCCGGATCGCTGAAGGTACTGCCGGGCACGGTGAAACTCAGCGCGCTACCTTGTGCGATAGTTTGTGCCGGGATCGGTGTTGCTAGCACGGGCGCATCGTTGACGTTGGTGATAGTCAGGCTAAAGGTGGTGCTGACAGAGGCATCGCCATCGCTGGCAGTAACCTTGATGCTCAGGTTGCCCACATCGCCGTTAGCGGGCGTGCCGGAGAAGGTGCCGGTAGCAGTATTAAAACTGAGCCAGCTCGGTAGCGCGGAGCCGTCAGCCAGCGTGGCGCTATACGTCAGGGTATCGCCATCGGGATCGGTAAAGGTCCCGGAAGGCACGGTGAAATTCAGTGCGCTATCCTGCGCCACACTTTGTGCCGGGATCGGTGTGGCAACCACTGGCGCATCGTTGACGTTGGTGATGGTCAGCGTAAAGGTGGTACTGACCGAGGCATCGCCATCGTTCGCGATCACTTTGATACTTAGACTGCCCACATCGCTGTTGCCCGGTGTGCCGGAGAAGGTGCCGGTAGCGGTATTAAACGTCAACCAGCTTGGCAGCGGTGAGCCATTCGCCAGGGTGGCACTTAACGTCAGAGTATCACCATCGGGATCGCTAAAGGTCCCTGCGGGCACGGTGAAGTTCAGCTCGCTATCCTGTGCCACACTCTGTGCCGGGATAGTGGTTGACACCACTGGCGCATCATTGACGTTGGAGACGGTCAGGGTAAAGGTGGTGCTGATGGCGGTCAGACTGGGATCGGTAGCAGTGACCTTGATTGACAGACTGCCTACATCCGCGTTGCCCGGTGTGCCGGAGAAGGTGCCGGTGGAGGTGTTAAATGTCAGCCAACTGGGCAGCGCCGAGCCATCCGCCAGGGTAGCGGTGAATGTCAGGGTATCGCCATCGGGATCGGTAAAGGTGCCATCAGGCACGGTGAAATTCAGTGCGCTATCCTGCGCCACACTTTGTGCCGGAATGGTGGTGGACACTACCGGTGCATCGTTGACGTTGGTAACCGTTAAACTAAACGTGGTGCTGACGCTAGCATTGGTGGGGTCTGTTGCAGTTACTTTGATAGACAGGATGCCAACATCCGCGTTGCCCGGCGTGCCGGAGAAGGTGCCGGTCGCGGGATTAAACGTCAGCCAACTGGGCAATGCTGAGCCATCTGCCAGCGTAGCACTGAGCGTCAGCGCATCATCATCTGGATCGGTAAACGTACCGGCGGGGACGGTAAAGTTCAGGCTGCCATTCTGCGCAATGTTTTGCGCAGGAATGGGGGTGGACACCACGGGTGGATTACCTGTGACGATCGTCAGGGTCGAGGTTGCACTGCTGCTGGTATCGTCATTGGCGGTGACCGAAATGGTGCGGTTGCCCGCAGTTGGCGTGGTGGCAACATTGACGTAGACAATAGCGCGTAACGCCGTCTGGAAGGCATCCAGCGTGGCACCGCCAGTCAGAGTAACGGTTTGGCTACCATCTCCTGACACGTTGATGCCTGCTGCATGAGCTGCCAACAGCGCCTGCTGCGATAGCGTCATATATTCGTTACTGCCATCGGTGTTGCCCACCAGAGAAAGCGTCAGTGTCCACAGGCGCGTGTCGCCGTCGGTTTGCGACAGTGTTGCCAACAGATCGGTAATGGGCACGCCGGTATTGAGTCCAGTGGAAACCGTAGCGCTATAATCACTGCCAGTTGCGCTGCCGTTTAGATCAACCTGCGCGCTGGTACCGGAAGCGTACTGGGATTCGTAGGCACCGATATCTACGGTGCCCTGGCGAATGCGATCCATCCCGCGCGCGTCGCCATCGCCAGTCACATAGAACCGGTCCCCCTGATTAATGGCATTGGTGGCTGTAGCGGCCAGTCGGGGATCTGACGACGACACCATATCAACGCTAGTACCGATCAGATTATTGCCGCCATTCAGGGTATAGGAACCGTTGGTGGTGGTGTCGTTATGGATGACAACATCGACGGTATTGCCCGATATTATTGAGTTGCGCACACTGGCAACCCAGCTTGATGCATAGTTGGTGAAGCCAAACTCAATACCCGCATCCTGACCGGTGATGGTGGTGTTCATTAAGGTGATATGGGTGTTGGGCGCGTTGGTGCTGCCGCTTGCCGCCAGATAGAGACCTGCTACGCCCACCGCCCCATTGGGTGGGTTAACACCGCTGTTATTGTAGATGGCCGAATTGGTGAGCGACAGCGAGAGTGTTTGTTGGGCTGATACGAACAGTTTGATCACGCCTTCTTCATTAATGCCGCCCAACTGGGTATTATCATGGATATTTACCTGATCGAGATCGAAGATGTAGGCGCCCTGTTGAATATTGCTCAGGTCAATCATGCCATTGCCCCAGCCATCGTCGGTGTTCCCCGTAATATCAACATTGTACAACCTGAAGTTGATATCTAATGCGCCAGCATTGATCCCCAGCACACCACCCGAGTACAGGCTGTTGATGGTGGTGAAATGGGTCAGGGTTAGGTTCTGGATGGCGAACGTCAGCGACGAACTGGTGATCTGAAAGCCAGAATAACCGCCACCATTCAGGGTGAAATTCTGACCGTCGATAAGCAGGGTCTCGGTGGGTGACAAAATGGAGCTGCTCAGCGTCACGTCGGTCTGAAATACGATACGATCGATGCCTGGCGTGTTGTTCGCCCAATACAGCGCCTCGCGCAGGCTGAGCCCGCCGCCGTCATTGATATCATCTTGCAGTGTATTGCCATTGCCAAAGGTCGCGTCAGCGCCGGTATCGCCTCCAGTGGTGACATACAGGGTGCTGTTGCTGGCCAGCACGTTCACTGATGACGTCAGGCTCAGCGACGTGGTGTTATTGCTGCTGCCGCTGTCGCTGACGGCGGTTAAGGACACATCCCGAGTTGCCGCAGTGACGTTGCTGTTGCTATTGCCGTAGCGTAAACCATCCACCAGACCGGCAAGTTGCGTGTTGCTGGCGGTCATCCCGTTCAGTTGCAGGGTCACAGTGTTGCCGACGCGCGTCACCGTATAACTGCCAATACCGGTCAGCGTGCCGCTGCCGTTGGTCGCCAGACTGATGGCGTTACCGCCAACGTTAATAAATTCACCGCTGTCGCTGACGTTGGATACGGTCAAGGTCAGAGAGGAAAAGGTCTGCCCGCTGTCCCGCGTGTCTGCGCTGACGCCGCTGAACAGATCGATGGAACCCGCCATACCGCCGATAAAGACCGGGTTGCTACCGGTGGCGGACAGTGTCGGTGCCGTGCTGCTCGCAGCAGTGGTGACATCAAGTTTGACCACGCTGACGGTGGCATTACCGGCACTGTCTTTGGCGACCACATACACATCATAGGCAGTTGCTGCGGCTAAACCCGTCAAGGTCAGGGACTGACTGTAGGGCGCGCTGCTGGATACCTGATTGCCGGAAGCCAATGCCACGCTGCCAGTGGCCGTCTGCCCATTGATCACTTGAGTGACGCTCGGCGCGTTGGCACCGTCGGGTACCACAACGTAATAGACAGTGCCCCGTTCGTTGAGATCGGTGTTTAGCGTAAATCCGCCCGTAGTGGGGGCTGTGATCGTGGGTGTCGTGTCAAAAGTGGGCGCGATATCATCGGCGACCGTTAAGGTCACCACTTTCTCATAGGTGGCTTGCCCATCGGAAACCTGAACACGAATGGAATAGGTTCCTGCTGCCATAGTCGTGGCGTTGACCGCCTGAAGAGAATTGCCGCTAAGAGTAAACAGGGCGTTATCGGTGCTGCCAACGCCGCTCACCAAACTGTAGGTGAATGTGGTGGAATCCACGTCGGTTGCTGACAATGTTCCCACAATGCCGTTGCTGCCCAGAGATTGACCAAATGTGGTGTTAGAAAGAGCCAGATCCGTTGGCGCATCATTCACTGCCACTACGGCAACGGTACTGGCGATACTGCCGGGGTTGTAGCTATTATCACTGGTACCGGAGTCGGTGACCTGGGTGAGGGTCACCACCCGTGCCGTAGTGTGGGGGTTCTCACTGCTGTTGCCGTAGGTCATGCCGGACAGCAAGGTGCCCATATCGGCATTGCTCAATGTAGCCCCGCTGAGGCTGACGACTGCTGTACCAGCGCTAAGGGAGATACTGGCCGAGCCGTAACCGCTACCCAGTGAGACGCTATTGCCATTGGTCAGCGATACTTTGACGCCGTTGATATTCAGGTATTCGGTACTGTCTGCTACGTTGGTTACGGTAAAGGTGGCGCCGGTAAAAGTTTGCCCGCTGTCGTTGGTGTCAGCGGTCACGCCGCTAAACAAGGTAACGTCAGAGCCGTTTTCTGTATAGGTAGGATTTGTGGCGCTACCGGAAATACTCGGTGCGTTATCAGAGCCCGTCACAGCAGGTGAGGTCACAATGTTATCCCACACCACCAGACCGTTACCCGTGATAGCGTTCGTTACGCGAACCTCATCAATATTCTGAAAGGCTGAAGAGAGCGTAAGGGTATTAAACGTGGTTGTCAGCGTCACAGAATAGGTTGCACCGGAAACCGCAACACCGTCCTTATAACCGGTAAGCGTAAAGATGTTATTGGGGAAGTAGATGCCGGTGACCTTGAGGTCAACGTTTGATAATTTGAATTCGCTGCCATCGGTCGATTTTATCCCGACATAATTCAAACTTCCCCCTGAGGTAACGGTGGTGTTAAGTACCTGATTGCCACTCAGGGAAACAGACTGAATAGACACGTTCGACGTACTGTACGCAAAATAGGTAAAACCGTTGTTCGCGTCATCGTAAGACTGAATACCAGGCTGAGTGTTTATGAAGGTATTGGTGCCCGAAAATTGCGAAAAACTGTTAGTCCCCAACGTCGGTGACACCAATAAATTCGTGTATTCACGCTCAATACCGCTCAATACGGCATCCGTTGCTTCAACACTGCCAACTGTTGTCTCCAGTTGCCAGTTTCCCCCTTTGGATGCTGAGCCAGTCAAGTCAGTTGAGGCGGCAATATCTGCCTGCGTGAGCTGTGATAGCAATGAGACAAAGCTTTTTCCTGTGTCCTGTGCAATATCACAGCCATAGAGCAGCAGATCGCCATCTTGTGTTAACGCAGCGCCGAGTTTAGCCAGGTCGACCGAACGTGCCTCCGCCGTAGCACTATCCAGCGTCAGATTGCCAAGGCGAACTTGCCCTTCGTTGCCATGGCTCAATATATGGATCGCATCGTAACCAGTATGCGTTTCAGCCCATACCGCCATCTGGGTCAGGCCGTCTTGACTGCTATCCAATAAAAATACATCAACCCCCGTGGGGACATTATTGACCAGTGTTTGGTAGTCCGTCAGCGCAGTATCAATAAATACTGCTTCTTTACGTATTGTTTCGCCAGCAACGGCCTGAACAACGACGTCAGTCGTGATGTCATGCGTGGCACTATTTTGATCGGATGATGCGTTGTTGTCCGATGCGGCCTCAGCAGAATGATTTGCGGTCTGCGCAGGATGAGAAGAGGATGCTGCGTCACTCGGATTACTGGTTTCGGCCTGAGTGGCCGTTGCGGCTATGGCACCGTCGAACAACACTCGCGCTTCCAGCATATACCCTAAAGGAGCAGATGCCGGGTCAATTACGTTCTTCGGGTGAGGCTGCTTTTTACTGAATAATTGACGCAACAACATAAATATTACTCCAGAGTGATAGGGTAAGAATACTTGAACATCAATACTCAGAAGTCATCATTAAAACACACTGAATCCTATAGGTTTACAATGAAATTAAGCAAACAAATTTTTATTCAATAACCATAAAACTGCATGTCAGCTCTTCACTTTCAACCTGATTTATATAGCGCTTTCCTGATAATTCAGGAAAGCGCATTAATTATTTAATTTGGATTCATAGGGAAAATACCCGATGTAGCAATACAGGCCGTTAAGCCGACACTGGGATTGCGAATGCTAAATGGCGTCCCGCCCGTATTGGCGCCAATAGTTACACCACTCGGGGTGCCGAGGCTAAATGGTACGACAAAAGGCTTTAAGGTCGCGTTGGTTGCGGCATTACTGTAAATTTTTGCAGGCGAGTCAACCCCGCCAACAGGACTTAAATCAAACGATGGTGATGTGCCCGCCAATGATACGGTGTTACCGGGTACGTTGGTGGTGGCGGCACCGGTGACGACTGGAATTGCGACAGATGCCGTACCCGTCAGGGGGGAAAGGGTCGCCGGATGAAGATGTGGAGCGACATTATTGGTCGCTAATGCCACATTCTCAGCACCATAGGTCTGCCCTAGCACAACATTTGACAGACCCGGTCCTTGCCCTGTGCCTGCCACTACGCGACTGCGTAAATCCGGCAGCCCAAAGGTGCCTTGTGCCTGCGATCCCCCCCAGGTATACCCCACCAGAGCATAAAGTGCCTGATATTGGTTGGTAGGGACTAATTGGCCGTTTGCGCGAAGGTAGCCCTCAGGACAATAGCTCGTTACCATATAGCAAACAGACCCTATATAAGGTTCGGCAGCACAAGCCATTGCTGATGTTGGGAGCATGGAAAAACCTAATGCGCTGGCAAGAACTGATTTGACCAACAAACGTTGTACTCGCTTCATACACACCACTCCTTGAGGGATAATAACTTCATTGAATAGTGAAAAACATCTAATTACTTAAGTTATGTTGTTGATTTATATAATGAAAATCAACTAACGGAAAATGCAAAAAAGATGTAAAACAGCGGAACAATGATGCGTCAAAGAACAGTGTTAATATAGTTCACTCAGATAAATCTTACTTGCTGGCAGATAACATTTCCTTGTACTCCCCCTAAAAAACATAAGAAATTTTGGATAATCATTGCAGTGACCACCGCTACAGTCACTGTCCTTAATCAAAACCCGCTCTCCCGGATCCCCAGCGCCATCAGCCGACGCCAAACCGCACCGAGAATCGACTCTTTTCCCCCGTCCAGAATGACGCTACCCCGTAGCGGTTGCTGTAGCGGCAGAAATTGCGCTTCCTGTACCATGAAACGAACGCGGTACTGCGCCTGCACCGGTTGAGGATTGTGGTCGCGGTCGCGTCGCACGGCAATCGTGCCATGGCGATCGGATGCAAGCATTTCTTGTTGCAGATACGCGCTACCCGTAGGGGCGATGTCATGAAGTGTGACGCCAAGACGTGGGAAAGCGGGATCGTCGGCAAGGAAGACGCCTTGCATGCCCTCTTGAGTACGTATGAGTGATTCTTCGGGTATATAGCCAACCACCTGTCCCTGCGTAGGTTCCACCACTCGTAGTAATGGCGTATCCATCGTTAGCCAGCGTCCTGCTGTCATGTCCCGTGCGAGATCGCGTACCACACCTGCTTGCGGTGCCCGAATCGTTAAGCGTTGACGCTGTGCTGCTAACCCGCGATAGCGTGCCAGCGCCTCAGCTAACTGCCGATCCATGACCTGAATTTCACTTGCAGTTTCCTGTCGTGCCGCTCCACGCTGTCGCTGCTGCTGTAACTGGGTGATACGCTGGCGCTCAATATCGAGACGATAATCCAGATCGACTGACGTCAGCTCCAGCAGAATGTCTCCGATATCCACCCGCTGACCATCTGTAACGTGTAGCTGGTTAACCTGCGCCGGTACCGGACTATAGAGGGTACTGACCTTCTCGGCTTCCAAAACGGCAGGAATGTGGATACTGCCACCCCATGGATAGAGCAAGATAAACAAGAGGGCCGAGCACAGTAGGGCACTGCGCAAAAAAGCGATAGGGTGTATTGATTTGCGCATTGCCCACCAGGCATAGGCTTCTTTGGCTATTGGTAGCGCGATAAACCAGACGATCTCAACCAGCATTAAACCAATACCGATCACCTTGATAAAAAAGTGGTAAACCACCAGTGCGATGCCAAAGAACAGGAAAAAACGCCATATCCAGGAGGCATAGCCCCAGATCAGCAACTTGCGTTGTAAGGGAGGCGATAGGCTTTCTGGCGGTGGATGTCCATAGCCGAACAGGCTCTCCCGAAGCCGCCAGCGGCAAAGCGCATAAGCGCGTTCTTGCAGGTTCTCGATGCGCCAAAAATCGCTGAGCAAGAAATAACCATCAAAGCGCATCAAGGGATTAAGGTTTACAGCTAAAGTCGTCAGCCATGTCGCGCTGGAAAGCATAAAAGCGGCTGTGCGTACTGGGCCATCTGGCAGTAATGCCCAGGCCAAGAGCGCGATAACCGCCAACATCAGTTCCGCCAGAATACCGCCCGCGCCGATCAGCAAGCGTGCCTTACGGTCCTTCAGTTTCCAGGCATCGGTGGTGTCAGTATAAAACAAAGGAAATAGCACAATAAAGGCAACGCCCATGCTTTGCACACGACAACCCGCTCGTTTTGCCATGAAGGCATGACCTAGCTCATGGATAAATTTGGCGAACACCAGAGAAATACCGAACACGGCCATGCCAGGCAGGCTGAAAAGGTGTGGAAACGAATGGGTGTAGCGTACCCAGTCTCGACTGACCAAAAATAAACTCAGTAGCAGGATGAATGGAAATACCCAGATCAGAAAGGGTGCGCCATAGCGCTGAAGCCACGGCCAACAGCGGTTAAGTACCGGATCGGGTCGCCACAGAGGAATACGGAAAAACAGGTACTGGTGCAGCACGCTTTTCCATAAACTGGTGCGCATCGCATGAGCTTTGCTCAGATAGCGCTGACGTTGTTCCGTATCGCTTGCAGCGATTAAATCGTGCTGGCGCAGAAACTGTAGTAGTTGCTCCAACTCTTTCACTCTCAGCGGTAGGCCAGGCTCACTGTTGGCGGCGGCCAATATTTGCTGCGGCTGGCGCAATGGCCAATGGTGCAACAGGCGGATAGCCGAGGGGGTCAGGGTAAAATAACGCCCAGTTATAGGGTCGGCCAGTACCCACTGCGGGGCACCGTTGATGCCGGGCGCCGATTCTACCAATTGAAGATCGGCGCGCAGGGGAGGCAGATGCGGATTCATAGCCCAATCGCCTGACGGATCACGGCCAGTGGTCGGCGGAACAAGTAAACGGCCAGAGGCACATCGTCGCCGGAAATTTTGGCGGTACCTCGCAGGCCGATACGGGGTGGCGCATCAGTAAAACGCGCATCCAGACGGTAGGCCAGATTCCCGGCTGGCGTCAGCTCTGATTCATAGGCGATGCGTTCCAGCAGTGCGGCGTGCGGTGTCAGAGGGTCGCTGTCCAGAAACAGCGTAATGGGCGCATCGGACTGAAGCTGTATGGCATCACCCACGTCCAATTCAATGCGTAACGCCGCAAGGGTAGGATCGGCCAACTCCATCAACCGTTCGCCAGTGCGCACCGGTTTACCTATCCAGCGCGTGGCATCGGCAAAGACCGCAATACCATCACGTTCTGCGCGAATTTCCGCTCGGTTCAGGAGGGCGTTGGCGTAATCGCGCTCAGCGCGTTTCTGTGCAACCTGAGCGGCAAGAAAATCGAGCCGCGTTTTAGAATCGGCATCCTGAAAGGCACGCTGGGCGCTGGTGCGGTGCTCTGCTTCGGCAACGTTAAGGGCGCGCTCTGCCACGTCAGCCTGTGCTTTCAGCGTGGTGCTATCAAAACGGACCAGTAGGTCGCCTTGCCGTACGCTTTGGTTTGGCTGCACCGCGAACGACTGAATCACGCCATCCAGTGGTGCGGCAACGACACGACCCTGATGCGGAGTGACCTCTGCGGGTGCCAGCACGGATTGACGTACCGGAATAAACAGGCAGGCAAACAACAGTAGTGCGGGTACGGCGATTTTCCACCGTGACTGTCGCCGACGCCAATGGGGCGTTTGTGGTTCGAGCGCCAGCCAGGCATGACTAAATGCACCGCTCAACTGTTCAGCCAGTACTTGCTCGCTGTTTTGCCACGGATGTTCTCGCGCATACCAAATGGCACCGAATGGTTTACCCTGGCGATCGAGTAACGGTGCCCACAGCGCTTCGGGTGCGGACAAATCCAGCCAATCACGTCGGCTTTGTTCATCAAGGTGCGCGGCTTCAATGACCGTACATTGCGTTAATATTTTTTCGTCTGAGGATAATAACTGGGCGCTGGCGCGTTCAATAAACGCCACAAAAGGGGCGTGCGGTGCCGGTTGCGTAACGCCGGTGACTGCGCGTACCCGTCCATTGACGATCAGCGCAGCGTGACGAAAGCCGAATAACGGCTGGCTGTCGTTGACGAGACAATAAGCCAGTTCTTCCGTACTGTTGGCCGCCCGCGCTCGGCGCTCCACGTCAAGAAAACGTGCGAACGCACCTGCCGTAGCCGTAGCCGTAGCCGTAGCCGTAGCCGATTCCGTGCTCACGGTGCCTCCGAAAACTGTGCCGTTCCACTCATGCCGGCTATCAACGACGAGTCCGGTTTTTCTAACGCCCCGGTCAGGCTGAGTGTCTGACTGCTCTCGTCAATACGTGCACCGAGTCGTGTGACCTTGGCGTGCAAGGGCTTCCCTGTCTCGTCGGGCGTAAAGATGAAGGGTAACCCAGGTTTCAGCACCGAGAGCAAACGCGATGGAATCAGCAGGTTGATCTCAAGCACGCGGTTGTTGACGACGTCCATTAAGGGGGCACCTTGCGCTACGCTCTCAAACGCCTGCGCGCGGCGTTTTACCACCTGTCCATCAAACGGTGCCACGATGCGACAACGATTGACCTGAATCTGATACACCTGGCTTTCGGCCTGGGCTTGAGCGAGGTGAGCCGCAGAGAGCGCTACCGCGTGTTTCCCGACGGATTTCATCTGTGCCAACTGCTGGTTTTGGCTTAATTCAGCTTCTGCTGCCCGCGCGGCGGCTTGTGATGCCGACAGTTGTGCTTGATAGATGGCGCAATCAAAACGTGCCAGCACATCGCCCTTCTTGAAGGATTCACCTTCTTTGTAGGGCATCTCCACGATGCGTCCCGGCAGTTCGCTGGAAAGGGTGGCTTGATCGACCGCCACCAAAATACCCCGAGCCTGCGTGTCGGGGTGAACTTGCTGTGTCTCGAGTGCTGCTGGTGAGGTCAGCAAGGGATCGGATGCATTCGCCTGAGCGATGTGCATCCACACTCCCGCCAATAAGAGTCCTGAGGTACTGAGATAACGCAACGTATTCGCTTTTTTCACCCGTCTCCACCTATGCCGCGCAAACCGTGATAAATACGGAACAGGCGTAATGCGCAATTGGCGTTATGGCCTGTTAATTATTTGTATTTTAATGTTTCTCAGTATAGCAAAGCTGTGAGACGACGGAAGAGGGAGAGTATGTTCAGCGTGAAACTTTCATCGTTGTTCAGCATGTGTGCGATTGTTGTTTTTATGCGCCGGGTTTATTGGCATACCACCCGGTAGTGGTGTGAATCGTTACGAGCCATCCACACGCTTTCGAACGGTTGAACATACTGACGTTGATGTTTATTCGGTGGCACTTGAACGCTGATAAGAGATCAACCCGGCAAGTTATCAACCCTACGAAAACTAAGGTTAAAGGAGCGGATAAATGCACCGATAAGTCATTTAATGACCCATGCGCTTGCAAGTAACAAGGAAAACAGTTGCTATGGATATGATGGAGCTGCATTCATGAATGGTATCACCCCTCTCAGCGTCGCCCTACAGAACCTAAACGCCGGTATTGTGCAGAGCCGACCTACATCGGACAGTGGGGAAATAACGCTATTATCAACTAACGTTACGCCTTCCAGTACAAAGGTGACCCTTTCTGATGATTCGCGTTACCAAGCCCTGTTATCCCAAATCGGGTCAAATACCGTAAGCAGCGTGAACAATAACAACACTAAAAGCGTAAAAGAGATCTTAGGTTTAATTTTTCAAACTGGTGCACAGGTTGACCGCGATTACCGTTTTCTGGACGACAAACCTGAAACGGAGGATACATCAAGACTAGCGATGGCTCAGCAAGCCGCAGATTATATAAAGACGATGCTTTATTCGGACGGGCAAACCCAGAATCCCTTTGAAGGCCTCTCGCGACAGGTATTATCTTCTATTACCTATGATCGCTCCGGTTCATGGACTACTGCCGAGCGTTTAAGTGCATTTTGGCAGATGAATAAACTAGATACAGAGTACGGCAATGAAGTATTTTTTAAAACACAAGGAATAGATGATTACGACACTGTGGCTGTAAATCTTATGACTGACCTAAAAATGATCCAGGGCATGAGTGAAGCAGAAAAAAGTGAGAAAATGATCACAAAAGATAGTATTAAAGATATGCAGGGTAAAGTCGCAAAATTACAGGATGAAAATAAAGATAAACTACTACAGTATACGCCTCTTGAGTATAACAATTTGATGAAAGGGGACTCAACGGATCTGTTGATTGCGAAAGAAACAGGGTTCGGTAGTTATATGTGGGTTACTGAGTCTTCTAAAAGTATATTTACCTCAATGGTGGAGAAAAACGAAAAAATAAATACATCTAGTATGGTATTGTTAGCCCGATAGTTTATTTTGAATGGGGCGAACTATTACCAATTCATTCCCCCCTTTTTTCCTTAATGGTGCCAGAATAGAGTGCTCCCGGAAATTCTGTGTAATGCTGTTATAGTCTTGCCATAGGAGGGCTTGAAAGCGTTACGGATGAGGGAACTGGTTCTGGATAGCTCATGTTTTATCTTTGGTATAATTTATTACTATCAATAATCAATCTGTACCCTCAACTTGAAACGATCATTTCCGTTGTCCCATATATGCTCGAGGTGTGCTCCCGGTCATATTCTTAAAAAATGTGGCGAAAGCACTGTCGCTGGAAAACTCTAAAATGCTGGCCACTTCAGTGATTGGGTGTGTTTCTGCCAGTAATTCAATCGCCTTAAACAGCCGCCATTGTTGGCGCCATTGCTGATAGTTGAGCCCCGTTTCTCTCATCATAATGCGACTGATGGTTTTTCCCGTTGCTCCATTATTCGCGGCGAGTTTTCGTAGTGGTGGCGGCATTTCCATTTCACCCAAACAGCGCAAACGTCGGTCTTTTGGTAGTGGAAGAAGCGTTGACTCGCGTTGGGCACTGTGAATTTCATCCTTACACACAGCCCAAATGTGCGCTGCCGCGTCGCACTGCCAGTTCATAGACCAATCCGCGAAAGCAATGCGTTCTACTATTTCACGCAATAGTGCTGTCACGCTTAATACTTCCACATGAGGGCCGAAGGTCGGATGGCGTTGGTTATCGACATAGATAGAGCGATAACCAACAACACCAAGAATTTCAACACGATGGACAATGCTAGGGGGGATCCAGGCAATACGGGCAGGCGGTAACAGACAAATACTGTCGTTAAGCGTGATGCGCATACAGCCTTGTTGGCTAAACAGTAACTGCCCTTTTTTATGCCAATGATGGCCAGAATCATGCTGAGTTAGCTCAGAGGCAATACCTACGATTTCATTGTCATGCTCATCAGGATTAAATACGGAATCTGCGGGTATCCATGCCATAAAATGTCCGATTTTATAAAGTTTATGTCTGCTATTTTGTAATGGGAAAAATAATATTATGTTACTTTCGCAATACGTAACATTCTAGCAATATTCATGTTTATGCAACGAAAACTTACTTTGACGTTAGCAACATCCTTGATGATGTTTCCGCAGGTGGTAGAAACGATATACAGCCCTGCTTTGACGCACATAGCCGATGGGTTTCATGTCAGTGCTGAAATCGCGGCACAAACGTTATCCAGTTATTTTTTTGCTTTTGCGCTTGGCGTGGTGGTTTGGGGACGGTTATGCGATGTCATTGGGCGACGACCGGTCATTTTACTGGGGCTTGGGATATACCTGTTTGCTTCCGTTATCGCTGTATTAAGCGACACTTTCGCTATCTTGCTGGGCGCACGTGTAATGGCTGCTTTTGGTGCGGCTGTCGGATCCGTGGGAACGCAAACAGCGATCCGAGATTGTTTTAACGGACAAGAACTGGCACAAGTGTTTTCTCTGATGGGAATAGCAATGGCAATCGGTCCAGCAGTGGGGGTACTGAGTGGCACAGTACTGACACATTACTGGGGATTTCAGGGCGTGTTCACTGGATTGACTGTGTTAGCTGCCCTACTACTCGGTTACGCAGCATGGCAATTGCCCGAAACTCGCCCGCGACAGAAAGTGAAGAATCTTTTTATTAGCACGTTCAAACGCATGTTAAAAGACAGTGATATTTGGCGTAGCGCTGTGCTGGTCGCACTGCTTAATATTTGCATGTTTGGTTATTACCAGCTTGCTCCCTTTCACTTTGAAGCACTGGCTATTCCACAGTCGTGGTTCGGTTATACCGGCCTGGTACTGGCTATTGGCGTGGGTATCGGCGCTGTAGTGAATAAAATCTTAGTTGCCAGAAACTGGATGTTTATATCGCTATTGATATTGGCTTGCGGGTTAGGGCTCTTGGGCGGGATAGTCATGTGGGTAATCGAAAACACCCTGTGGTTTGTATTAGCGATGATACCGGTTGTCATGGCTTACGGTATCGCTATACCCAATATTTTGGCTCGGGCGCTACGCCGTTATAAAGATTGCGTCGGAACGGCTGGCGCTATCTTGGGTCTTATGTACTACATGATGTTGGGTGGTGGTTTAGTGTTAGCCGGTTTAACACAACGTTTAAGCGCGGTATTAATTATCAGCACGCTGTTAATGGGGATAATGGCGTTGAGTATTGCACGAGAAGAACGAAGATCGAATACAGCGAGTGTTCAAGATATTTGAGCGGCTATCAAGGCTAACGATGTCGTATTTCACGCTTTTGAACAGACGCTCAGTAGTCCACGGTGTTTGAGGGGCGAGTATGAAGGTGCCGGACGCCAGCACCTTGCGCGCTGCATCGCGCTTTTCACGGGCTGCCGCTTAGCACCTTGAGATCCATCGCGCACCATGACATCGACTGGATTGATTCCGGCTGCGCGGACCTTCACGCGCACTTGGCCGGTGCGGGATGCGGATCGGGCAATACCAATAACGCTAGAACCTCTGGACCACCGTAGCGGTGTAAGCCTATTGCGTACATGGTGAGTGTCTCCTTGCTTTACTTGAGATTGGCCTGGAAGAACGAGGTTAATTTATCGAAGGGGATAATGTTCACTTGGTCGTACAGATCGGTATGGTTGGCACCGGGAATGATCATCAACTCTTTGGGTTCTGCCGCCGCTGCATACGCCGTTTCGCTGAAGTAACGCGAGTGGGCTTTTTCGCCATGGATGAACAGGATTGGGCGTGGGGAGATTTCTGCGATGTATGTCAGAATCGGCATGTTCATAAATGACAGTGGCGTGGTTATTGTCCAGGCGTTACCGGAGTTGACCGCGCGTGGATGGTATCCACGCGCGGTCATGTAATACTCATGGTAGTCGACCATAAATTGTGCCTCGCCACCCTTTAATGTGTTGTAGGCGGGCTGATACGCCGGGATCCCTTTTTCTGCATCTACCCAACGTTGTCGGCTTAATTGCTGTAATGTTTGTGTGCGCTGTTCAGGCGTCACGCTGTCGTTGTAGCCTTTCGACATGACGCGTGTCATATCGTACATGGTGCTGGCGACGACGGCTTTGACACGTTTGTCTACCGCGACGGCATTCAGCGCCATTCCGCCCCAGCCGCAAATACCGATGATGCCGATACGCTCGCGGTCAACGTTGGGTTGCAGGCCAAGAAAATCTATCGCTGCACTGAAGTCCTCGGTATTGATATCCGGTGAAGCGACATTGCGCGGTTCCCCTCCGCTTTCCCCTGTGTAGGAAGGATCGAAGGCCAGTGTGATGAATCCTCGTTCTGCCATGGTTTGTGCATAAAGGCCGGAAGATTGCTCTTTCACTGCGCCAAACGGACCGCCAACGGCAAGGGCTGCCAGTTTTCCGCTGGCATTTTTCGGTTGATACAGGTCAGCCGCCAGCGTGATGCCATAGCGGTTTTTGAAACTGACTTTCTTGTGATCCACTTTGTCGCTTTTGGCAAACGTCTTGTCCCAGTTACTGTTGAGTTGTATTGACGACTGGGCGAAGGATTGGCTGGTGGTTATCGCACTAATGCCCAACGCGGCGATGCTAGCACCGGTTGCTTTCAGCAAGTTGCGGCGTGCCACATCAGGTTTATGCTGACACGGAAGGTGACTGCCGGTTTCATTGTTTTTGTTCATGGTGATTTTTCCTGATGGGTTGGCTCGGATTGCATTGCATTTTCACGCCGTACACCGCTTTTCAGTAGCAAGATCCTCCGTGTTTCTTGCCTAATCCTCCGGCGTAGCAAAACGGCACACGACGTGGGAAGAATTTGCGATGTACCATTGTTGATGGCGAATTCGGGGGCACCGGTGGAAACCGTCAGCCGCTGGGTTCATCTCGCCTGGCAGTGGTTGTTTGTCGACAGTGGCTTTAGCCACTGGCTGCAATCGTTTAAGCAGACCCGTACCGATGGGCAGGGACTGATACCCGATTTGAACCGTATCGGCGCAACGCTGGTACAGTGGCTGGGCGAGTATCTGCAGGCTACGCTGTGGGTCGCGCTGATTTTTTTTATCCGGGTGATGATCCTGTTCTTGAGCCTGCCGCTGTTTGCTCTGGTGGTTATCACCAGTATCGTTGAAGGGCTGGTTCGCCGTGATTTGCGCCGATATGGTGCCGGCTATGAGTCTAGCTTTGTCTACCACCACGCCAAGCGTTTTATCAAACCCGCGCTGTATGGTCCCTGCATGTTGTATCTCGCCTGGCCCACAGCAGTGTGGCCTAATCTGTTATTGCTGCCCGCTGCGCTGTTGATTGGTGGGGTGTTGACTGTGGTGACTGCTACGTTTAAGAAATATTTGTAGTGTGTTTCTACTTTTTTCCGTCATCCCGCATATATATCTGAGGGACTTCAATGCAATTATTAAGGATGACAGCAATGATTCGAATTGCGAGATAGATTAACTATTAGAATGTTTTTATTTCTGAATGTAATTTTTGAAACATTATGGCTCGCTTTTTTAATGCTGAGTAATTTCTTCATTTTTTAAGTGCGTTTTTTTGATGCAGCGTGGTCGTTTGGGGTGTTTTTTGTTTAGTTTATATTTATTAATTGCGGCGTACACTAAATTTTCGTCATGAAGAATTATGGCGTAATTAATTCACGTATCTCGAAATTTAAATAGAAATATGACGGAATGAAAAAAAATAATTCATCATTGATTGCAATAGGTATTGCATTGTTAACAGTGCCATTTTTATCTCAAGCAGCAGTCAGTACTGGAAGCAGTTCATCACTTTTGTTTTCGGATAATGACGCGATTTCAATTTCTAAAGTAAGTGATGGTGGGCATGGTGGCAATGGCGGTAATGGTGGACATGGTAATAATTCACCGGGCGGTCCAGGTGGAAATGGCGGTCATAATGGTAGCGGAAACGAGAGTGGAAATAATAATGGCGCTGGGAATGGCAATGGAAACCATGGTGGAGGGAAGGGCAGTAAGGGAGCTTAGATTTAGTCGTTTAAATGATGCCAAGCAATTGGCATCAAGATAGATTGAAATTAGAGGGTTTTATTATGTTAAAACAACTTCCATTTGTTTTTTTTGCTGTTCCTTTTTTATCTTTTGCCAATGTTGATAATTCTCACCCTGTTCATGATGAATATACTGTGTTAAGTGGGAGTAATATTGGTAGTGGGGGGGGGCGAGACAGTTTTTTAAATGTCCGGTATGGTGCCAATGGTGCCAATGGTGCCAATGGTGCCAATGGTTTGCCAGGTGAAGATGGTGAACCAGGCGAAGATGGACAGGGCGGAGGAAATGGTGGGAATGGTGGGAATGGTGGGAATGCGGGAGATGCCGGTGGGAATGGCGGGAATGGCGGTAATGGAAGCGGGACTGGTAATGGGGGTAACGGCGGAAATGCTGGTCCTGGAGGACACGGAGGAACTGGCGGTAAAGGCGGGGGAAATGGCGGGCATAATGGCAGTAATGGAAAAGATGGTAAATAAGAACTTACCCGTGTTCAATATATGACAGACTAATGTCGCCATACGAGCATAATTTAGTAATGAGGATTGCGAGAGAGACAATTTAAATCGCAGTTTCTAATTTTGTGTCGAGCCTGTCCAGAACTTGTCGTATCTGCAGGTTCTTTTTTTGTTAGTACTTTTACGACCATGCCTTCACCGCTGAAATGGCGTCATTGTTACTCCGGTTTGATTCATCTGGATTTATACTCAAAAAAATTACATGTGACAGAGACATTATGAGCATAGCTGGTGCGCTATGCACTGAGTGGCACATTTTCCCGCTTTTAATTTTCACCAATCCATAAAAAATTTCCTACTGCCAGCCTAACGGCTTTGCGTCACTCTCCCGAGCACCAGATATACCGGGAGAGCAGCCTATGCGCCATATGAATACCCTCTGTGCACTGTTACTGACAGTCCTGCCGGTGCTGCAGTGCCAGGCGTCGGAGAAAGATGAATTGGCGCTGGTCATGCGCCAATTAGAGCAGCTTCAAGCAGGACTTGACCGCGCTCGCGTCGTGGCGAACCAGAACCAGGATGCACGCTTCTATTTTGATTATCAGCAGGCGATGCGAGATATCGCCACCATGAAGCAGGGGATCTCCACTTACCTGGAGCCCTCCCGCGCGCAACCGACTACACCCACCGCCGTTAACGCGCCCTGAGTTTCCCGATTATCGAGAACTGTTCAGGGAGTCTGACATCAAGAGCGCGGTTGTAGATTCAATCTGTCAACGCAACACCCCTTTCAATACGTTGTAGTTTTTTCCTGAGCTCACGGATTTCAATTTGTTCCGGGGTAATGGGGGAGGCTTTTGGTGTTTTTCCCTGTCGCTCATCACGCAACTGCTTCACCCATCGCGTCATTGTGGAAAGGCCGACATCCATAGCGTTGGCTGCGTCTGCAACGGTGTAGTTCTGGTCAAGTACCAGTTGAGCGGATTCGCGTTTGAATTCAGGACTGAAATTTCTTCTTTTCATTGGAGAACCTGTGTTGTTCTAAGGTGAGCATATCACCTCTGTTTAGGTGGCCAAATTCAGTAAACCACTTCAAACCAGTTATTCAACGTCTCGCGTTTTGATGGGCGTCGCAAAGAAGAGAGTACCAACATGGACCATCCTCCCCTGCGGGCATTCTTTCGTCGTCTGTCGCGGGAATGTGGCTGTGCGATCAGCCCGCATCGGTTCCGTCATACCATCGCCACCAACCTGATGAGCCTGCCTGATCGCAATATCAAAATGGCGCAGGAGCTGCTTGGTCATTCAACACCAGCGGTAACGTTGCAATACGTTGAAACGGACTTGAATAGGGTGAGAACGATGCTTGAGGAGCTAGAGGCTGCTTAGAAAGAGGGGAAACGCAAACCTAAGCATCTGATAAACATCATGGAGAAAAATCCGACTTTTTCTTTACAGAAGATTGACACAGGTGTGTTCTGAGGGTAAATACCTTACCTGTAGTAATTTTCTATGGATGCGAGAAATCCAGAGGGTGCTAGAACATCCTCTGGATTCTTAAGTCCTGTGTTCAACATCGATGCGGTATGCAAGTTACCATCATGATGCTGGGGACCTTTTGTCATGCCCGTTGAGGATCTCAACCCTTAACGAACAGGCTCTGAAGAAGTGGTGCCCGGACTCGGAATCGAACCAAGGACACGGGGATTTTCAATCCCCTGCTCTACCGACTGAGCTATCCGGGCAACGGGGCGCATTAAACCGTATTGGGTCAGTGCCGTCAATGAGTTTATATCACATTCCCATACGAATGCTGTGAATTCGAGCAGTAACGTGCATTTTTGCAGCAAAAATGGTTTTCTGGGTTTGATAACCAGCTAGGCAAACGTTTTCTTATTCGGCGCAATCCGTGTTGGGCGTATTGTGTTTGAAAAAAAACCGTGCCACTATGACGCCGTTTTTTACTCCCCATTCACGAGCGGTTAAAGAGGGCGCCACTATGTCAGATTCATTGCGCAAGGTGCAGGCTGTACGCGCCGGGCTGTCGATGATGCCTGCCTGTGGGCTCGGTTTCCGCTTGTCTGCATTCTCTCGATTATCCTCCTTCACCATGCGGTGAGGCGTTCTGATGCTCACTGTTAGGCATGAGTAAGAACAGCGCATCGCTCTGATTTTACTGATGTCTATCGGGCGGAGCTGGATCCAGTTTCTCCTTGCGTGTTAAGCCGTATAGGCAAAAAGCGGTATTTGTCAGTCGCACCGTCTGGTCTTGTCATAAGATTAATGTATATCTGTTTTAATCTGCGGGTATGCCATCTAGGCCTGACAGTGATGACGCTTTACACGGTGCCTTTGCGCCACTACTCATCCTTAAGTGTTTGGGTTTGGTTACATGAAACAGTTAAAAATTGCAGCAAACGCGACGGTTGCAGGCCGTCTCCATACCCAGCGAGAAATTGTCTCTCTGAGTCAAACCGACTTTACTGACGTAGCCGCGGTTGTCGTTTCTCTTGAAGAGGCGCGATGTGGGGTGTTGTCGTTGTTGCAGCACACCGGTTTCGGCATTCCAGCGTTTGTGGTGAACGAACCGTGGTATTCCGCAGAGGACGTGTTGCCATCTGGCAGCAGCTGGCTGCGTGTTGACGGTGCGGGTGAGCACGCCCCGTTGCTGGAGAAAGCCGCGGCGGATTATCAGGCCGGGTTATTGCCGCCGTTTTTCGATACGCTGTCCAAATATGTCGGCATGCGTAATTCCACCTTCGCCTGTCCGGGCCATCAGGGCGGCCAATTTTTTCGCAAGCATCCCACCGGGCGTCAATTCTTTGAGTTCTATGGTGAAACACTCTTCCGTTCCGATATCTGCAATGCGGATGTGAAACTGGGCGATCTGTTGATTCATGAAGGGGCGGCGAAAAAAGCGCAGAAGTTTGCGGCCAAAGTGTTTAATGCCGACAAAACCTACTTCGTACTCAACGGCACCTCGTCAGCCAATAAGGTGGTGACCAACGCGTTGCTGACGCCGGGCGATCTGGTGCTGTTCGATCGCAATAACCATAAATCCAACCATCACGGCGCGCTGATTCAGGCGGGCGCGACGCCTATTTACCTAGAGACGGCACGAAATCCGTTTGGCTTTATTGGCGGGGTAGATGCGCACTGCTTTGATGAAGCTTATCTGCGTGGCTTGATTCGGGAAGAGGCTCCGCATCGCGCGGATGCGCCGCGTCCGTTCCGTCTGGCAGTGATCCAGCTTGGCACCTACGATGGCACCATTTACAACGCGCGTCAGGTGGTGGATAGCATCGGTCACCTATGTGATTACATCCTGTTTGACTCTGCCTGGGTGGGCTACGAGCAGTTTATCCCGATGATGGAGCAGTGCTCGCCGCTGTTGCTGGAACTGAATGAGAACGATCCGGGCATCTTTGTTACCCAATCGGTTCACAAGCAGCAGGCGGGCTTCTCGCAAACCTCGCAGATCCATAAAAAAGACACGCACATCAAAGGGCAAAAGCGGTTTTGCAACCATAAGCGCTTCAACCACGCCTTTATGCTGCACGCCTCGACCAGCCCGTTTTATCCGCTGTTTGCCGCGCTCGATGTGAATGCAAAAATGCATGAAGGCAGCAGTGGTCGTCGCCTGTGGCTCGAATGCGTCAAGCTGGGGATTGATACCCGTAAGCAACTGCTGGCCCGCTGTTCGTTGATCAAACCTTTTGTTCCCGATCTGATCGACGGCGTGCCGTGGCAGGATCACGCCACGGACGACATGGCGCAGGATGTGCGCTTCTTCGATTTCGAGCCGGGAGCGGCGTGGCATGCATTTGAAGGATATGCGCAGGGGCAGTACGTTATCGATCCGTGCAAGCTGTTGCTGACGACGCCCGGTATTGATGCCAGCAGCGGTGAATATGCCGCTTTTGGTATTCCGGCCACCATTTTGGCCAACTACCTGCGTGAGCATGGCATTATCCCAGAGAAAAGCGATCTTAACTCGATCCTGTTTCTGCTGACGCCTGCGGAAGATAGCGCCAAGCTGTCGTATCTGGTGGAGGCATTGGTCCGTTTTGAAGCGCTGATTGCGCGCGATGCGCCGTTAAGCGAAGTGCTACCGAATCTCTATCATAAATATGAACAGCGCTACTCTGGCTATACGCTGCGTCAATTGTGCCAGGAAATGCATGATTTCTATGTCAGTCACAACGTGCAGTATTTGCAGAAAGCCATGTTCCGCAAAGCGACGTTGCCGCGTGCCGTGATGCTGCCGCAAGAGGCAAACAATGCCTTTGTGCGTGGAGAAGTGGATTTGATCCCACTGGCTGAGGCTGAAGGGCGTGTCGCGGCAGAAGGTGCGCTTCCCTATCCGCCGGGCGTGCTGTGCGTGGTGCCGGGAGAAATTTGGGGCGGGGCAGTACTGCGTTACTTCCTGGCGTTAGAGGAAGGTATTAACTGGATGCCAGGTTTCTCGCCGGAGTTGCAAGGCGTTTACAGCGTTGAGCAGGACGATGGCAGCAAGCGCCTGTGTGCGCATGTGATTCAGGAATAATCGTAACGGTATTAATGGCGCGAGGCGTAAACCCTCGCGCCGTTTTTTTATTCAGTAGCAGACGCGGGTGCCGCCGCGATTTCGCCATTAGCCGCAGCGCGATGCTTTTTCAGCCCGTACCATCCCACCATCAGCAGGATAGCCAGCACCGGCGTGGAGGCAATGGTCCAGGTGCCGTTCGGGTAGTCAAACGCCATCAGCACCACCACGCCCAGCAAGAACAGTAGCGTAAGCCATGACGTAAACGGTGCACCGGGCATTTTGAATGAAACGGGTTCAGCTTTACCCTGTTTGATGGCCTGGCGCAGCTTCATCTGGCACAAAATAATGAAGGCCCAGGAACAGATGATGCCGATAGACGCCATGTTGAGCACAATCTCAAACACTTGCGACGGCACAATATAGTTGAGGAATACCCCAACGATATGGATCGCCACCGTCACCATGATGCCGGTATAGGGTACAGACTGCGCACTCATTTTCGATAGAAAGTGTGGTGCTGAGCCTCCCTGAGACAGGGAGCGCAGAATGCGTCCGGTCGAGTAAAGGCCAGAATTCAAGCTGGATAGTGCGGCTGTAAGCACCACCACGTTCATTACATCACCCATGTAGGGCACACCCAGCTTGCTAAAGAAGGTGACAAACGGGCTTTGTCCGGCCTGATAGGCATTCCACGGTAGCAGACAGACCAGCAGCACGATGGAGCCGACGTAAAACAAGGCGATACGCCAAATCACGCTGTTAACGGCTTTGGGCAAAATGCGTCGGGCATCTTTGGCTTCACCGGCGGCAGTACCGATGATTTCGATGCCGGCAAAGGCAAAGATCACGCCCTGAACCAGCACCAATGCGGGCAATAACCCGTGGGGGAACAGGCCGCCGTTATCACTGATGAGGTGAAAACCGGTTGGGTTGCCCGCAACAGGGTGACCGCTTGCCAGAAACACCGTACCGACAATCAGGAACAGTGAAATGGCCGCCACCTTGATCAAGGCAAACCAGAATTCCATCTCGGCGAACCATTTCACACCAATCAGGTTCATGGTGGTAACGATGGATAGCGCACCTAAAGCCAACACCCACTGCGGCACATCGGCAAAGGTTCCCCAGTAGTGCATATAGAGCGCAACCGCCGTGATATCCACAATGCCGGTCATCGCCCAGTTCAGGAAATACATCCAGCCTGCGAGGTACGAGCCTTTTTCGCCGAGAAATTCGCGTGCGTAAGAGACAAAACTGCCGCTGGAAGGGCGATGCACGATCAATTCACCGAGTGCACGCAGGATAAAGAAAGAGAAGATACCGCAAGTGAGGTACACCAGCGCCAGTGAAGGGCCTGCCAGTTGCAGACGTGCCCCTGCACCCAAAAACAGCCCGGTACCGATAGATCCGCCAATGGCGATCATCTGCACGTGGCGTTTGCTAATGCTTTTTTGATAACCCTTTTCGTGGGAATCAAGCCAGTTTTTTTTGCTGGTCTGATGCGTCACATCTGTTGTGTTGTGGTGTGTCATGCTCTGTTTGTGTTCCTGCTGGTCTTTCATGCCTGATGGTGTTTGGTCTGACGTTGCGGTCATGCAGGTGCGCGGTTTGCTTCTCCTCGCTCCGCAGTCATAACCCTTTGTTATGTTTGTTTCGGGCAGCGATGCTACCTTTTCTCGTCTTTGCTGGCAAAAAAAGTGTTGGGAATGTGTGCAATAAAAAAGAGTGATATGACATTGTGCTTTGTGGGAAGTGTTACACCTCAGCCGCATCGAAATTAGCAGCATCCTGGAGACATTGACTTTCTTATTTCGGCTATTTGCTGGCACAATTTCCCCGCGTTCAAACAGGAGAAACGAAATTATGGTGTGGCGTACTGGTTTTTTGTTCGGAGCAGGGCTGTTCTGTGCGGCAGCATTGGCTTCTTCTCAAGTGGGGTTTCGTCAGTTCGCTCTAACAAATGATGTCCCCGAACGCATGCTTAATATCGCTGTGCTTTATCCTGCTGCACAGAGTGATATACCGGTTAAATCAGTAGGTGAAAATTTGGCTTTTTTCGGTGTCGACGTACAAGAAAACGTACATCCAGAGTCCGGCACGCATCCCTTTGTTGTACTCTCTCATGGATTTGGTGGTAATTGGCGCAATCAGCTTTGGTTGGGACACGCGTTGGCGCAACAAGGCTATATCGTTGCTGCCACTGACCATCCTGGTACGACGTCAATGATGATGAATAAGGCGATTGCAGCCAAACTTTGGCTACGTCCAGATGATATACGGCGGGTTATTTCAGCCATTCAAAACAAACAAAGTGACGTCGGGACTATTGCACCGGGAAAAATTGGCGCTATTGGTCACTCATTAGGGGGATGGACGGTGTTGGCGTTAGCTGGCGGGCGTTTTGATACTCAGCAGTTTGAAACCGATTGTCTCACGCATACTGAGCTGGCTTCTTGTATCGTGTATCAGAAAATGGGGATACAACAAGAGGCGCAAGCAAATACGTTGTTAGGGCAATCCGCGCGTGATCCGCGCGTAACGGCTGTTGTCTCATTGGACCTAGGGTTAGCTCGCGGTTTTACTTCTCAAAGTCTAGCGGCTATTGATATTCCCACACTGGTTATTAGTGCAGGAGAGCCTGATTCCCAGCTTCCTGCCAAGGTTGAGTCATACTTTATGGCGCAGCAAATGCCCGAGCAGCGTACCCGTTATTTGGAAATAAACGATGCCTCGCATTTTAGTTTCATGCAGGTGTGTAAGTCGGGAGCGGTTACTCTGCTTGAACAAGAGCAACCGGGAGATGGCATCATCTGCGTTGACGGAAACAAGCGCTCTCGTGAACAAATACACCTTCAGGTCATTGCAGCCATCAGCGATTTTCTCGATAAAACTTGGCATTGACCGTATGTACCTCTGGCGTACGAATACGCCAGAGGTAAGGGGAACATCTCGATTAACGGCGATAGTTTTTCTGCGTCGAGTTGACCTTGTAGAGATAGCGCCGCGATTCGGATGACGGGTGCTTGGTGGTCAATGTCTCGTAGACTTCGCCTGGCGACATCTGGTTGATCAGGCTAACGGCCCTGTCCTTGTCGCTGGAGAACACACGCAGTACGCTGCCCGCACCACCGTTATACGCGGTAATAACGGCATAGCGACGTGAGGTGGGGTTTTCAATTCCCCCCAGATAGGTGTTCTTCAGAATCGCCAGATAAGCCACGCCGGTATCGATGTTGTTCTCAGGATCGAACAGGTAGCTGCGGCTCGGCTGCCCCCATTTTCCCTTGCTCTTGAACACATCACGTCCGGCGCTGTGCTGCACTACCTGCATCAGCCCCAATGCATCAGAACGGCTGACGGCGTAAGGGTTGAAGCTGGATTCGGTTTGCATGATTGCCAGAATCAGCGATTCTTCAATGCCATAGCGTTCGGAAGCCTGACGAATCAGCGGCAGGTATTTATGCGCACGCTTGTCCAGATGGTTTGGCACCAGTTGGAAGGTGATGGACCAGATCACATGCAGCCCGGAGGTCCGTTTCTGCAAGCGGTTTTGCAACAGATAATCGGCAAAGCTGGCGGCGCGTCCTTCCCAACGAATGGGTTGTCCGGTGTTATCTAATACCTGACCGTAAAGCATCGGTTCACGGCTGATTTGAATATCATTGGCGTCAGAGTAAAGGTCTGTATTGCTGGCGTCATCGCCCATCAACAGTGTGGTGATGATGGCCTGGCGTAAACTCGGGACGTAATTGGTCGCTGAAATGGTTTCGATAGTGATCGTACCGGCATCAAAGTTGATGTGACTACGGGTTTGATATTGATCGGTATACTTGACGTAGTCTTTCGGGCCGGCAATCAGCACTTCGTTCAGGCCCCAGATATTCTCGATGTTGTGGGCGAACTGCCCCATCAGAATGTCAAAGGCGTTGGTATCCTTGATGAATTCTTCATTATTGAGATCGCCGCGCTTGCCGGAACAGGAGATCAGCAAGGGCGCAACGAGCAACAACGCTAGCAATTTCTTCATAGATGATTCGTTATAAGTATCTTGTTATTAACGGTTCATTCGCAACACGGTGTCAGCATAAAGAGACAACAGGGCCACAAGGCCCTGATGTCATGCGCTGGGAGGGGTATAGCCTTCGATGTGGACCTCTTTACCCTCGAACAGGAACTTAATCATCTCTTGTTCCAGCAGTTTGCGGTGATCCACGTTCATCATGTTGAGCTTTTTCTCGTTGATCAGCATGGTTTGCTTGGTCTGCCATTGCGCCCATGCCTCTTTCGAGATTTCCTGATAGATGCGTTTGCCCAGTTCTCCAGGATAAAGCTGAAAATCCTGCCCTTCGGCTTCACGTTGTAAAAAAGTACAAAAAATGGTTCTGCTCATGCTGATTCCTCTTGGATAACGCGTGCTGGTCAGATCAAACTGCCGCCGGAGTGTTGCGCTAACATACGTAATAGTCGTTCCACCGGTGCAGCCAGCCCAACGGCGGGCGGTTGCGCCAAGTTATACCAGAGACCGGCCTTTTCCTCCATGCAAGCATCGTGCAAAGCGTGAGGAATGTCAGTGGGTAATGCGAGCCAGAGCGGAACAATATCCAGATGGAAATGGCTAAAGGTATGGCGAAACGACACCAATTGCTGGACGTCTGTGATTTTCAGACCGCGTTGTTCCAGCCAAGGTTCCACATCATCATGGGTGTTGAATTGTGGAAAGCAAAACAATCCTCCCCATAGCCCGGTTGCAGGCCGCTGTTGCAGCCATACTTCATTGCCTCGTTGCAGTAATAGAAACCAGGCGCTTTTTTCCGGTAACGTCTGCTTCGGTTTTTTACCCGGATAGCTGGCCCAGCTGTGGTTGGCATAAGCCAGACAACCGTTGCTCAGCGGGCAAAGTTCGCATTTGGGGCGGCTGCGGGTGCATACCATTGCACCTAAATCCATCATCGCCTGATTAAACTGGCTAACGCCCTGTGCGGGCGTCACCTGCTCACTATGGGACCAGAGCTGATGTTCAACCTCTTTTTTACCCGGCCAGCCGGCTACCGCGTAGCAGCGTGCCAGTACGCGTTTTACATTGCCATCAAGAATCGGGTGATGGTGGCCGAGAGAAAGGGATAGCACAGCACCTGCGGTGGAACGCCCGACACCCGGTAGCGCGCAAACGGCATCCAATGTGGTAGGAAATTCTCCGCCGTGCTGTTCCACGATGGTTTGCGCGGCTTTGTGCAGGTTACGCGCACGCGCGTAATACCCCAGGCCGGTCCACAGGTGCAGCACCTCATCCAAGGGGGCGGCGGCAAGGGTGCGTACATCGGGAAAGCGTGCAATAAAACGTTGAAAATAGGGGATAACCGTGGTGACCTGCGTCTGTTGTAGCATGATCTCAGAGAGCCAGACGGTATAAGGCGTTTTCTCTTGTTGCCACGGCAGCGTCTTGCGGCCATAGCGCTCATACCATGCCAACACCTGCTGCGCGAACGGCTGCGCTTGCATCATAAAAAGCCACTCTCTTGCCGGGTGAAAAGTCTGACAGCGATTCCAGCACAGAGTTAATGTGCTGTAAACCGGAACTTTCCGAGGTATCCCCCTTGCTAAACCGCGGTATCCTTGCATAATGCGCCTTTCTTTGGGCGAATTTGAACAGGCCATCGGCACACGTTTTCTATGATCAATAACGTCATTTCACCGGAATTTGATGAGGATGGGCGTCCGCTGCGCCGTATTCGCAGTTTTGTGCGCCGTCAGGGGCGTTTAACCAATGGGCAGCAGCAGGCGTTGGATAACTATTGGCCCGTGATGGGGGTAGAGTATCAGGCGCAGGCGCTCGATTTTACCGCGCTTTTCGGTCGCGAAGCGCCGACGGTATTGGAAATCGGGTTTGGCATGGGGGCGTCGCTGGTTACCATGGCAGAGCAACACCCTGAGCAAAATTTTTTAGGGATTGAGGTTCATCTTCCTGGCGTCGGAGCCTGCCTGGCAGCGGCGCAGGAAGCTAATCTGAGCAACCTGCGCGTGATGTGTCATGACGCGGTAGACGTGTTAGAGCAGATGATCCCCGATGGATCACTGGCCATGGTTCAGCTCTTTTTCCCTGATCCTTGGCACAAAGCGCGCCATAATAAACGTCGTATTGTACAAAAAGCCTTTGCGGAGCGGGTGCTGCGCAAGCTGGCGAAGGGGGGCGTTTTTCATATGGCCACAGATTGGGAGCCTTATGCGGAACATATGCTTGAGGTCATGCGTGATGTGGCGGGATACCGTAATCTCTCTGCTACGCAGGACTTCGTTCCTCGCCCAACGTCTCGCCCGTTAACCAAGTTCGAAGCGCGCGGCCAGCGGTTAGGCCACGGAGTGTGGGATCTTATGTTTGAGAGGATAGAATAATGGCACAACAACGCAGTCGTCGTTTGCGCAAAAAGTTACACATTGATGAGTTTCAGGAACTGGGCTTTTCGGTAAGCTGGCGTTTCGCTGAGGGCTCGTCGGTAGAAACTATCGATGCCACCCTGGATAAGTTTGTTGACGATGTGATTGATCCGGCTGGTCTGGCCTTTGAAGGCAGCGGTTATCTGCACTGGGAAGGGTTGATCTGCTTGCAGAAGACCGGCCATTGCACCGATGCGCACCGTGAGCAGGTTGCTGCCTGGCTGAAAGCCCAGCAGTTGCAAGAGGTTAAAGTTAGCGAACTGTTCGATATCTGGTGGGATCTGCCGGAAAATCTGCTCTCCTGATTCTGTTTTTATAGGAAGACGACATGTTGCGATCGGTAATGCTCTCTCTGTTGGCTTTGTTGTCCTGGCAGGCACAGGCGGCGTATCAATGTGAAGTGAATCCGCAGGATGACATCTTCATTACACCGCAACAAGTGCAGGTGGTTGGCGCAAGTGGCAATCTGGTGATTTCGCCGCAGGGCGATGTCACCCGCAACCAGACGGCATTAACGCTTACTGCGACACAGCGTCAGCAGGCGAAAGCGTATCAAGCGGATTTGCGTCAGCAACTGCCGTGGATTGAGCAGGGCACACAGGCGCATCTGGAAAAAGCGCGCGTGGCGCTGGATGGTGTCATTGCTAAGGAACTGGGCAGTGACAGCAATGTGCGCACCCGGCTGACCACGTTGGATACCCAACTCAAGCAGCAGATGGCGCGCATTCTTGAGCCGCGCAGTGATGGCATTGCATTTCATCACCAGGCCGTCAAACAGGTGGAGCAGGATGGCCGCCAGTTGGTGCAGCAAGCCCTTGGTGGCGTGTTGCAAGACAGCTTGAACGAGATGGGGGTAAAGCAGCTTTCCAGCGGCGGTAATCCGTTGCAGGCGATGATGGGTAACCTTGGCAACCTGCAACAAGCAATTCAAACCGAGTGGAACAGCCAGGAACTCACGTTCCAGCGCTTTGGCAAGGATGTATGCCAGCGAGTCATTTCACTGGAAAACCAACGTAAGCAGTTGCTTAAATCCCTACCGTAATCGTATCTACAACGCCACTCTGATGAAAATACGTATTTCGTCAGAGTGGCTTTTTATGTCCCCGTTTTATATCCCCGGCGTTTGATAAGGCGCATAGCCGATTTGTGAAAGCTAGTTATGGTTATACATATATCATGCTGTTACTCGATTTTATTTCTCTCATGCCATTGTAAAAATAAAGAAGAATAAATATGAAGTGGTAAACGAGTGACCTTTAACGGGCATTTGCGTTTATTGCTTCTCACTTTTGCCTATGCAATACGAAGCGTGATGGATAAATATTATTTAACAAAGGACTTAATATGACCTTCGCCGAATTGTTGCAGGCAATGTCTGCCGATATGCATGTAGATATTAATAAAGCCGTTGATAGCGGAGGCTGTGCTATTCGCTTTGAGAACAATGTTGAACTGAATATTGAGTGCCGTAATGACGAGGCCTATCTTTTTTCGCCCGTCATGCGTACGGCAGAGCGTCTCTCAGATGATTTTTTCGCATCGTTGTTACAAATCCATTTGTTTGGGGTCGCAACCGAGCGTTGCTGGTTTGGTTTTGATGCCAGCGGTAATCAGGTGATTCTGTTTCATCTGCTCACGTTGGATAATATGGATGCCGAGACCGCGATAAAACGTATCGACACACTCATTACACAAATTCAGTACTGGCAAGAGCACCTTCCCAATATTGCCAATCGGGCTTCGCGACCTTCAATTGCGCAAACCACTATCAGCAGAAACAGGTATCAACGTACACGATGAAGATTTCAGATGGCATGAAACTGGCTGCCCGTACGCTAACCTATAAAGCGATGGACAGCAGTAAAGTCGTTAATACGCTGGTTAACCGCATCACTTTTGGTTCGGTCAGTCGCGATACATTGGCGAAGAATATCCTGTCCGGTACGGTTAATCTCGCTCAGCAATACGCGTGTGAACAAAAATTGCTGGGTGAGCGAAGCGCTGAAATTGTCAGCCTTGGCAGAAGCGTATTGTTTGATAATACGGTGGCGCAGGTAAAAGAGGGGGCTAGTCCCTTAGTCTCTTTGCTGATGGAGTACAATGGCAATAATTCGTGTTCCACCTTCCTGGCAAGTAAAATTGCCGAGCGTTTTCTGCCTGATATGTTACAAGATCACGCGCTGGAGCGTATTTTATGCGTTTGGTCAACGCAGGAATCAGGTTCACAGGTGATGAAACTGGCAATAGAAAATGCCCTCACCGGTGTTTATGGTGGGAAGATGATCGCCGCGACATTTATGTCGGTATTAAAACGCACAATTCTGGATAAAGCAGAATATCAAAGTAATACCGCATTGCACCGCATTGCAGCAAAAGAGTTGCAGCGGCATTATACGCAAAGTAAAGAAGTCGTCCCGGAAATTTCACTGTGCTCAGTGATTTCATCCGTAACCGCAGAAACCTACAGCCATGTTTCATCCTTGTGTTTGCAATCAGAAGTGATGCGGAATGTTTTGCAATTGCCCGCTAAAATAAGAGAAGTCTTCAATGCGTTCCTACCAATGGGGACTGCCAATGGAGACAAAAAAACAGTCTCCGATCTTATTGAACTGGCCATCCTTGCTCATAAAACACAACAGCCTGAACTGGTTGATGAGATGTTCAAGATGATTGCTGAACTGCCAAAAGAGGTTCGTGGTGAATTCCAAAATAAATATGAGCAACTAAAACCATTATTAGAAAAAATGCCGTTGTCTACCATCGCGATTGGTCAAAACTGGCTTAATGAGCTTGAATCTGTTTCCTTCGAACATCATGATAACTATGCGGTTTCCTCCGAGCTAACGGCTTTTATGAAAAACGGCTTCTCTTTGCCAGTGAAGCACCCTGAAGACGCGGGAGGTTATTTCGCTGGTGGCTCGTTTATCAATGCGTTACGGCAGGGAATGGCTCTCCATATCGATAATAGCCATAAAAGCTATGGTCAACGAGCTGTTGATATGGGGGGCAATCTGTTTTCGATTATCAAAGACACGCTTGCGTTACCTGAGGGGCTGTCTGAAGGGCAAAAGCGTCAAGTTGGACAGCTTTCTGACATGGTTAACCACCATCCTATGAGCCTGCTGGCGCTGACGCACCATATTGCGCCCAAAAATGTTCTGAATAACGTCGGTAATAAGGTACTTAATGAGCTCAATCATCAGTCTGGCAATGTGATTTTTATCGATAATCGATGGATGAAACTGGGGCCGCCTCAGACAACGGTTACCGTGAGCAAGAGCAACGGCGTTGATATTGCAACCCAGATAGTCTGGCCGGTGGAGCAACTGGGTTCGTCGCGGGATGACATGTTGCCTTTATCGAGCGGTTCAAGCACGGTTTCTACCACGGTTAACAGTCATCTGATGTTCAATGAGAACGGTTTGAAAAACAAGAGTGTGACCATTTCAGACATCAATGTCGATTTGGCTGAAAAATTAACCTTTAGCCAGCCGCTGGAAACCTATACCGCTAGCGCATCGAAATGGCTGAATAGCGATCCGCAGCACGGCGGCTTGTTTCCTCTGCTTAGCGGTGCTTCGAGCTGCTAGTTAAAAAAAGGCCCAATAGTGGGCCTTAACAGTGAGATAGCGTGGATATCAAGGCGCCGGGATGGTGAAACGGCGATGAATCTCTTCCAACTCAGCCAGCACATCGGCATCCAATTGCACCTCCAGGCTGGCAAGATTGGTGTCGAGCTGTTCAAGCGTAGTTGCTCCCAGGATGGTGCTGGCGACAAACGGTTGCTGACGAACAAACGCCAACGCCATTTGTGCCGGATCCAACCCGTGACGTTGCGCAAGGGCGACATACTCAGCAATGGCTTGCTGGGTGTGCGGCGCGCTGTAACGCACAAAACGGCTGAACAGCGTATTACGCGCACCAGCAGGCTGCGCGCCATTCAGATATTTCCCGGTTAAGGTACCAAAGGCGAGAGGCGAATACGCCAACAGTTCCACCCCTTCGTGCTGGCTGATTTCAGCCAAACCCACTTCGAAGCTGCGGTTGAGCAAGCTGTACGGGTTCTGGATGGAGACGATGCGCGGCAGATTATGTTTTTCAGCCAGTTGCAGGTAGCGCATCACGCCCCAAGGGGTTTCATTCGATACCCCGATATAGCGGATTTTTCCGGCACGAACCTGTTCTTCAAGGGCTTCCAGCGTTTCCAGCAGCGTCACTGTTGCTTTGTCATCGGTGTATTGATAGTTCAATTTGCCAAAGCAGTTGGTTTGTCTCTGCGGCCAATGCACTTGATAAAGATCGAGGTAGTCGGTGTTCAGGCGAGTGAGGGTGGCGTCCAGCGCGGCACGGATATTTTTACGATCCAATACCTGTTGCGGGCGAATACCGGCGTCGCTGCCACGGCTTGGCCCGGCGACTTTACTTGCCAGAATCAGTTTTTCTCTGCCGCCACGCGAGGCTAACCATGAGCCAATATAGCGTTCCGTGAGCCCCTGTGTTTCCGGTCGCGGTGGTACGGGGTACATTTCTGCGGTGTCAATCAGGTTAACGCCGGCTGCCACTGCGCGATCGAGCTGCGCGTGCGCCTCCGCTTCACTGTTTTGTTCACCAAACGTCATGGTGCCCAGACTGAGCACGCTGACTTCTAAAGCACTATGGGGAATACGGTGATAGAGCATTGCCAGCTTCCTTAATGTCTGAAAATCCCGGCGTCCTCATCCCTTACATAAAGGGAAAAACCAGCGCCTATTTCTGACTATAACCAAGCAATGCTATGGGGGGAAGCACCTTTAATGGCTTTACGGTGTGAAAAAAAAACAAAAAAGTCAGGCAAGGCCTGCCGTTAACGCTGAACAATCTGGGAGACAATTTCATTATTGATCTGTCGCCACTGCCCATCTTCATCAAGATAACTGAGCAGACCCGTGTCTTTATCCAACGCCGGCTTGTTTTTTGTCAGCAACATCTGCCCTTCTTTGGTGGCAATCACATAGTTGCTGCTACATCCACTGAGAAACAGGGCAAAAAAGCATAACGCGATGGCTTTGTGTCGAATCGTCATCAGGTAATCCACTCGAATAGTAAAACAACGGGCGATGGTTCTCTTCAGAACCTAATCTCTATCAAAAAACATGAATATACAAGATGAGTCTAGCAAAGCGTGAAAAAGAAGAATGTAGGAATAATGGAAATAATTGGTGATTCCCCGTAAAGGAGAGGTAGGAGAGCGGGCGGGCAGCCAAGGCTACCCGCCGGGGGCGTTATTCTGCGTTTGTCGCTTTTTTACTGCGCATCAGATTCAGCGCTTCAACCGACATTGAGAAGAACATGGCGAAATAGATATAGCCTTTGGGAACGTGGACATCGACGCTTTCCAGAATCAGCGTAAAACCCACCAGAATCAGGAAAGAGAGCGCCAGCATTTTCACCGATGGGTGGCGATCGACAAACTCACCGATGGCGCGGGCTGAAAACATCATCACACCCACGGCAATCACCACGGCGGCCATCATAATAAACAGATGGTCGGAAAGGCCGACGGCGGTAATGACGGAGTCGAGGCTGAAGATGATGTCCAACAACATGATCTGCACAATCGCCCCGAAAAAGGAATGTACCTGACTGGCATGTGCCTCTGAACCGCCTTCGATAGTCTCATGAACTTCGCGACTGGATTTCCAGATCAGGAACAAGCCACCGAAAAACAGGATCAGATCGCGCACGGATATTTCATTATCCATCAGCGTAAACAGCGGGTTGGTCAGGCGGATCACCCAGGCGATAGAGGCGAGCAAGCCAAGGCGCATCAGCATGGCACCCAGAAGGCCGATACGGCGCGCTTTATTTTGCTGGGCTTTGGGTAACTTGGCGACAACCAGAGAAAGGAAGATGATGTTGTCGATACCTAGTACTATCTCCAAAATGGTCAGCGTGCCGAGCGCCATCCATGCATTCGGATCAACAATCCAATCAAACATTATATCAATCACACCTAAACGAAATGTAAACGTAGATTATACGCTTCGCTTTCTGCTTTCTGGCAAGAAAAAACGATACGCATTATCTCTATCTCAGGCACTTAAAGGTGAAAATGGCGCGCTAACAGCGGACCGGTAAAGGTCTTCTTTAAATAGAAACCGCGCGGCAAGGTCATGATGTGCTGACCAAACTCGCCGATTGCTTGTGTTAGCGCCTTGCTGTTGGCGCCTTTAGGGCGTAATTGTAGTACCTCGCCGTGACGTGCGGTGATGCTTTCCACTTTGCCAAGCACGATCAGATCCATCAGTTCTTCCCAATCCCGGCGCAGCAATTCCTCCTCCTCGGGAGAGGGGCTCCAGATAAGCGGTGTGCCGATATGCCGTTCGCCAAGTGGAATTTCACGCGACCCTTCCACTGGGATCCATAGCACCCGTGCCAACTTATGCCGCACATGGCTGCTTTCCCATGTCACACCGCTGTTGCCGGTCAGCGGAGCCACCGACACAAAGGTGGTTTCGAGCGGTCTGCCCTGGTCATCGATCGGTATGGTTTTTAGCTCCACGCCAATATCGGGAAAATCCTGTTCCGGCTTGCTGCCCGCGCTGGCACCGAGAAAGCGCTCGAGAAGAACGCCGATCCACCCCTTGTCGCGCTTGAGGTTGGCGGGCAGTGGCAGATTTGCCTGTGCAGCAAGTTCCGCCAGCGTATAACCGGCAAGCGCCCGTGCATGCTCGAGCAGCGTATGCTCATCGGCGGGTGGTGTCGAAATCGGGTTGGGCATATTCACCTATGAAACCGGTTGTCAGATTGACTAAAAAAAATACAGCATTCATCAGGTTTTTCAACAGGGCATTGCCCTGCCGAAAGAAAAACAATAATAGCATGATTCATAGCGTGTTTTTTTGTTTATCCCGCCAATGCATCGCATCGGTTTTATCGTTGTTCAGGGATAGACACCGACAATAAACAGGATCTTACACCAGGTTATCCACAGATTTTTGGGATAACCGGGATAAGTCATCACTACTGGTTTGATTTACAGCCTTGACGTCACGAATTTTTGCGATTTTTGTTATTTTATTATGCGATTCTTGCGCTGCGTCTGTGGATAAAACAGTTGTGGAGCAATCTTTCACCACTC
The DNA here is from genome assembly GCF_025962695.1 of Candidatus Symbiopectobacterium sp. NZEC135. Lineage (NCBI taxonomy): Bacteria > Pseudomonadati > Pseudomonadota > Gammaproteobacteria > Enterobacterales > Enterobacteriaceae > Symbiopectobacterium > Candidatus Symbiopectobacterium sp. NZEC135. Next base: position 42,347 of record NZ_JAGFPF010000021.1, read on the forward strand.
TGCCGGACACCGGTTTTCTGTGCGGTTTATTTGCAGTGAATATGTCGTGGGTTAAATCGGTATTTTTTTGAAAATAAAGGAAGAATTTTTAGGTTTCGCGCTGTGGTTTTAACGACAGAGAAAATGTTTTCCGCATGCTTTCATTTGGTTCTGCACAGTGATATCCACAAAAATAGTGAATAAAAGCGCTATGGCTGCGGCTTGCTGTTTATAACTATTCATCTTTCTGTGGGTTAGCGGCAGGTTATTCGTAGAGTCAATGCTGTTAAGCAGGAGTTTACCGGGTGGCGGGAGTGTGAAACAATCAGGCCATCTTTGCATTGAAAGTTTTCGAGGTAGTCCGGTGATCGATGATGATGGCTACCGCCCTAACGTTGGTATTGTAATCTGCAATCGGCTTGGTGAAGTGCTCTGGGCGCGCCGTTATGGTCAGCATTCCTGGCAGTTCCCGCAAGGGGGCATCAATCCGGGGGAAAGCCCTGAACAAGCCATGTATCGCGAACTGTTTGAAGAAGTGGGACTCAGGAAAAAGGATGTCCGTATTCTAGCTTCAACCCGTAGCTGGTTACGTTACAAATTACCAAAACGTTTGGTGCGTTGGGATACAAAACCGGTTTGTATCGGTCAAAAGCAGAAATGGTTTCTGCTACAGTTAATGTGCAATGAATCTGATATCAATATGCAAAGCAGCGGTACGCCGGAGTTCGACGGCTGGCGCTGGGTGAGTTACTGGTATCCTGTGCGTCAGGTGGTGTCGTTTAAACGCGACGTTTACCGTCGGGTGATGAAGGAATTTATCAGCCCGGTTATACAACTGCAAGAGAACGCCGCGGCGAGGGCGCCTTCGGTGCCTCGGCGCAAAAGAGGATAAGTCGCGCTCATCATGCTCACGCGTTTGCGAGAAATCGTTGAGAAAGTGGCGGCGGCATCGCGCTTGAATGATGCGCTGGATCTGTTGGTCAATGAGACCTGCCAGGCGATGGATACGGAAGTGTGTTCTGTCTATCTGGCCGACCACGATCGCCAATGTTACTACCTGATGGCGACACGCGGTTTGAAAAAGCCGCGTGGTCGTCTTATCACGCTGGCTTTTGGTCAAGGGATTGTTGGATTGGTGGGGCAGCGTGCTGAACCTATCAACCTGGCCGATGCACAAGCCCACCCCAGTTTTAAATTTATTCCTTCCGTCAAAGAGCAGCACTTTCGTTCTTTCCTTGGTGTGCCCATCATTCATCGTCGACAACTGCTCGGGGTGCTGGTGGTGCAACAGCGCGAACATCGCCAGTTTGATAAAAATGAAGAGTCTTTCATGGTCACGCTGGCGGCGCAAATGGCCGCTATTCTCTCTCTGACGCAAATCAAAGCGCTGTTTGGTCAGTATCGACAAACACGACTCAAAGCGCTGGTGGCATCGAGTGGCGTGGCGATTGCGCCAGGCTGGATGGACAGTAGCCAGCCCTCACTTGAACTGGTTTTTCCGGCGTCAAGTCTGGATAGTGAGCGCGAGCGTTCGCGTCTGACACAGGCATTGGAAGAGGCCAATGCCGAATTCCGACGTTTTAGTAAACGTTTTAGCGCCAGTGCGCAAAAAGAGAGTGCGGCCATTTTCGATCTTTATTCCCATTTGCTGAGTGATGCACGCCTAAAGCGCGAGCTGTTTCAGGAAGTGGATGACGGGAATGTCGCCGAGTGGGCGGTAAAACTGGTGATCGAGCGTTTCGCCGCGCAGTTTGCCGTGCTTCAGGATGCCTATTTGCGCGAACGCGCAGGGGATTTTCGCGCGTTGGGGCAGCGTCTCTTGTTCCATCTTGATGATAGTGTGCCCAGCAGCGATCGCTGGCCGCCGCATTTTATTCTGGTGGCCGATGAACTGACGGCAACGCTACTGGCGGATGTGCCACAGGACCGACTGGCCGGCGTGGTCGTGCACGACGGTGCCGCCAACTCTCATGCGGCGATCATGGTGCGGGCGATGGGGATCCCCACCCTGATGGGCGCGGATATTCAGCCTGAGTTATTGCACCAGCGCACGCTGATCCTTGATGGCTATCAGGGCGAACTGTTGGTGGATCCTGAACCGACGCTGTTACAAGAATATCAGCGCCTGTTGAGTGAAGATAATGCGCTGACGCGTCTGGCCGAAGACGATATGCAACGGCCTGCGGTGCTGAAAAGCGGAGAGCACATGCAGGTGATGCTCAATGCCGGGCTCAGCGCTGAACATGAGCAGCGTTTTATCAACCTGGTTGACGGCGTCGGGCTGTACCGCACCGAAGTGCCCTTTATGCTACAGAGCGGCTTTCCGTCTGAAGATGAGCAGATGGCGCAGTACCAGGGCATGTTGCAGCTTTATCCCTCACGTCCGGTCGTGTTGCGCACGTTGGATATCGGTGCCGACAAACAGCTACCGTATTTGCCAATCAGTGAAGAGAACCCCTGCTTGGGGTGGCGAGGTATTCGCGTTACCCTCGATCAGCCGGAGATCTTCTTGATCCAGGTGCGGGCAATGCTGCGCGCCAATGCCGAAACCGGCAACCTGCGCATTTTGTTGCCGATGATCAGCAGCTTGGACGAGGTGGACGAAGCGTGCCGGCTTATTGCGCAGGCAGCCGCTGAAGTACGAGAACTGGTGGGGCATGCCTTGCCGGAACCGCGCATCGGCGTGATGATCGAAGTCCCGTCTATGCTGTTTTTGCTACCACACCTGGCCTCCCGTATTGATTTTGTCTCGGTAGGCACTAACGATCTGACCCAGTATTTGCTAGCCGTGGATCGCAACAACCCACATGTGGCATCACTCTATGACAGCCTGCATCCGTCTATGTTGCTGGCGTTGGCCGGTATTGCACGCGAATGCCAACGTCTTGATCTTGAAGTCTCTGTCTGTGGTGAAATGGCCGGCGAGGCCATGGGTTCACTGGTATTAACTGGGCTGGGCTATCGTACTTTCAGCATGAACGGTCGTAGCGTAGCGCGGGTAAAATACCTGCTGCGTCAATTGGTATTGACGGAGGTACAAGTGCTGACTGAGCGCCTTTTGATGGCGCGCAGCGCAAGCGAAGTGCGCCAGTGGATTGCACTCTTCCTCGAAGAGCGCGGTTTGGGAGCGCTGGCCCGAGGTGGGCGCTGACAACATGTGTTAAAGGTAACATCCTGTTTACATAACTTTTCCTGCGCTTGCACGCTGCGTAGCGGCTGCTCTGTGCTATCATGCGCAACCGCCGCCAGTGCGTAAGGCGTTAATGCCGAGAGTGCGTTGGCAAACAAGGTTTCCCCTTTTCCGACTTCCCGTACCGTGGGATTAACAACGTCGTGAGATAAACAAACAAGCATGTGGTGATCGATGACAACGAGTTACTTGGCGTTTCCTCAATTTGATCCGGTGATTTTCTCCCTTGGACCCGTTTCGCTCCATTGGTACGGACTGATGTACCTAGTGGGCTTTGTGTTTGCCATGTGGCTGGCTGTGCGCCGGGCGAATAAACCGGGCAGCGGCTGGACCAAGGAAGAAGTGGAAAACCTGCTCTACCTGGGGTTCCTCGGGGTTTTCGTGGGCGGCCGTCTGGGGTATGTCCTGTTCTATGCTTTCCCTTCGTTCATCAGTAACCCGCTTTACCTGTTTAAAGTGTGGGATGGCGGTATGTCATTCCACGGCGGTCTGGTTGGGGTGATTTGCGTTATGCTGTGGTTTGCTCGTCGTACCAAGCGCCACTTCTTTCAGGTTGCCGATTTTATTGCACCGTTGATTCCTTTCGGACTGGGTGCTGGGCGCTTGGGTAATTTTATCAACGGGGAACTCTGGGGCCGCGTTACTACCGATACGCCGTGGGCGATGCTGTTTCCCGGTGCACGAAGCGAAGATTTGATGCTGGCGGTAACCAACCCGCAATGGCAGGCGATTTTCAATCAGTACGGCATGTTGCCGCGCCATCCGTCCCAGCTTTATCAGATGGCGTTGGAAGGCATCGCGCTGTTTATCCTGTTAAATCTGTTCATTCGTAAACCGCGCCCGATGGGCAGCGTTTCTGGCTTGTTTTTGATTGGCTACGGTGTGTTCCGCATTATTACCGAGTTTTTCCGTCAGCCGGACGCACAGCTTGGCCTGTTCGGTAATTTCATCAGCATGGGGCAGATTCTGTCGCTGCCGATGGTATTTGCCGGTATCCTGATGATGGTCTGGGCCTATCGCCGCAAGGCGTAAAAACAGCAATTGCTTGCCGTGAGCGGCGTCCTTGCTGACATTAGTGAGAGTCGCGCGGTGAATTTTTTAATCGTGTAGTGAGGGTGAAATGAAACAGTATCTGGAATTGATGCAGAAAGTGCTTGATAAGGGAACGCCGAAGGGAGACAGAACCGGCACCGGAACCTTATCGATTTTCGGCCATCAGATGCGTTTCAATCTGCAAGACGGTTTTCCGCTGGTGACCACCAAGCGCTGCCATCTGCGCTCAATCATTCACGAGTTGCTGTGGTTCCTCAACGGTGATACCAACGTTGGCTATCTGCACGACAATAAAGTCAGCATTTGGGATGAATGGGCCGATGAAAATGGCGATCTTGGTCCGGTATACGGTAAGCAGTGGCGCGCCTGGGGCGCGGCGGATGGTCGCCAGATTGACCAACTGCAAACCGTGCTGCAACAGTTAAAGCAGGACCCGAATTCACGCCGTATCATTGTTTCTGCGTGGAACGTGGGTGAGTTAGATCAAATGGCGTTGGCGCCGTGCCACGCGTTCTTCCAGTTCTACGTGGCGGATGGCAAACTTTCCTGCCAGCTTTACCAGCGCTCGTGCGATGTGTTCCTCGGCCTGCCGTTCAACATTGCCAGCTATGCACTGCTGGTGCATATGATGGCGCAGCAGTGCGATCTTGAAGTCGGCGATTTTGTCTGGACCGGTGGTGATACCCATCTGTACAACAACCATATGGAGCAAACGCATTTGCAACTGAGCCGTGAGCCAAAAGCGCTGCCGAAATTGATCATTAAACGTCGTCCTGCCTCACTGTTTGACTATCAGTTCGACGATTTCGAAATAGAAGGTTACGACCCGCATCCCGCCATTAAGGCGCCAGTGGCGATTTAATCGTCGATTCTGCACTTCTGCTATCAAGGCTGCTTCGGCAGCCTTTTTTACCGATTGTTTTCGCCTCTCTTTCTTCAACCTGCATTTCCTCAACCCGCATTTCTTCAACTCGCATTTCTTCAACCCGCATTTCTTCAACCCGCATTGTATCGACGTTGTAACGCCTTGCTGCAAGGCCCGTTTTGCTGCGAGCGGGCAGGCATTCCCACTTTTTTTTTGCAAGGCGACTGCCCGATTCTGGCTACACTGCCGTCATGGATAAAAGCACTTTTGTTGATGCGGGTTTTAGCCTGCCGGAATTGCTGGTTGCACTGACGCTTATCGCTCTGTTATCCGCAGGCGGTATTCAGGGCTGGACCGCCTATCAGCAGGCTGTGCGCCTCGAGCATCAAACACAGTTGGTGATGTTGTTTCTGCAACGCGTGCAGGCCAATGCCTATTGGTATAACGACACGCGCACCGTGAGTGTAATACAAACCGGTGAGGTGTGGTGTTTACGTGAAGGAACGGGGGCGTCGCTGAGCTGTTATGCGGGCACTGGCGGGCGTTTGTTGCCCTCAGTGCGCGATGTACGCATTGCCGCAATGGCGCGTCCGACGGTCACTTTTTATGGTCTGCGCAATACCGCGCAGGCAGGACACCTGGTGTTAGAGAATGGTGCCGGTCGTCTGCGTATCGTGATATCGATCTGGGGGAGGATACGGTTATGCAGCGATACGCAGCCAGTCTTAGGTATTCCGCGTTGCTAAGTCGCAGAATCGGCGGGTTTAGCCTGATGGAGGTGCTGCTGGCAATGCTGGTGGGTAGCGTGATGCTTATCGCCTCCATACAGATTTACCCTACGCTGCGCAGGCATAGCCAGAATACGTTACGCCATTTTTTGTTGGAGCAGCGTATTCATCAGGCATTGTTTGCGCTGGAGAAAGATCTGCGACGCGCAGGATTTTGCGCCAGTCGCTGTCACGGCAATGTCGTAACCTTAGGGCAATTTCCCGGCGAGGCGGCGAACAGTTGCGCTATCGTCGCTTATGATTTTAACCGACGTGGCGGTGCTCCGCAGAATCAGGAAACGTTTGGATACCGGTTGCGCGCGGGGGCATGGGAAACGCACGTCAGTGTTGCCGATTGTGGGGGCGGTGGATGGGAGCGGCGGCTTGATCCGCAGGAAGTGACGGTAACGCGTTTTGAAGTGATTGCATGGCGTAATGGAGCCGGACCGACGCTGTATGAAGTACACCTGGCGGGACACTGGTTTCGTCGCCCTGATATTGCGCGCCATCGGGTGCGCTGGATTGCAGGGCATAACGCATGAAACGTTGGTGCCAGCAGGGCACTGGTGCACTCTTGATGGTGATGTTGCTGGCAGCCGCGGGGCTGCTGTTAATGACGGGGATGCAACGGCAGTTAGACAGCGCGCTCTCTCTTACCCATGATGAGCGTCGCTATTGGCAAACGTTGGTATTGGCCGAATCGTCGCTACAATGGGGCATTGGGCAGGTGTGGCTTATGGGCAACCGTACTGATGAACAATGCCTCAGCTATGTAGCAGAAGGGCTGCGAGTCTGTTTACGACCGGTGCCCGGTGAACACTATATGTTGCTGCGCGGTGAGGGGCATCTTCCCCGCGCTTCATCGGTGATGGTGCTCTTTCAGCGTGTGGTACCCATTGAGCCTGACGGTGAAATCAGTCCGTTGAAACCCATCGCGGGGGGCTGGCTGGATTTTTGCCCCGAAAGGCAGGAGGCCATTTGTGGCGGATAACCAGAGAATCCCTTGTGGATGGTGTTGGCAAAGACAACGTCAACAAGGATTTGGACTGGTGGAAACCGCCATCGCCGCGCTGTTTTTTGCCATATCGGTGTTAGGATTACTGCACTATCATCAGCGGTTGCAGCAGGCTTTTGTACATCAATGGCAGCAACGGCAGGCATGGCATCTGGCATATCAGCAGCTTGCCATTTATGCTGCCGGTCGGGGAGGGGAAGCATTAACGCTGCTTGAACGCGACCTCCCTCCTGGATGGCAATTAGCGTTGACGGAGCAGTTTCAGTCGGTATCGTGCCTGCGCGTCTCCTCGACGGTGACAACGCCGCAGCACTATCAGGCGCGCTTGCACCGTTGGTTTTGTTTTACTGATACAAATCGGCGAGCCGTGCCTGAGGGCAATTGACGGTGAGCGGGGTTTGCGGGCACCGAAACGGGAATCATCATGTTCAGGGTTTATCACTCGAATCAGTTAGATATTTTGAAAACGCTGATGGTGACGCTGATAGCGCGCCAACCGTTGCAGGACCCGTTTCAACCTGAAACGATCCTGGTTCAAAGCCCTGGTATGGCGCAATGGTTACAGATCGAGCTTGCTAGTCACTTTGGTATCGCTGCCAATCTGCATTTTCCTTTGCCCGGTGTTTTTCTGTGGGACATGTGTCGGCGTGTATTACCAGATATCCCGGTGGACAACACCTTTAGCAAAGAAGCGATGACCTGGAAGTTAATGCATATTCTGCCTCAGCAGCAGGATAACCCGGCATTTTTGCCGTTGAGTCATTACTTGCAAGACGACGCTGATAAACGCAAGCGGCATCAGCTTGCAGGTCGGGTGGCGGATCTGTTCGATCAATACCTGATTTATCGGCCTGAGTGGATAAAACAGTGGCAAGCGGGTGCGCTGGTCGATGGGTTGGGCGATGCGCAGGTGTGGCAAGCTGAGCTGTGGCGTGCACTTTTGCAATACAGCGCGCAACTTGAACAGAAAGAGTGGCACCACGCTCGCCTCTATCAGCGCTTTATCGAGACGCTGGAGCAGACCACAACCTGCCCACAAGGGTTACCGCCGCGCGTGTTTATCTGCGGTATTTCAGCGCTACCGCCGGTTTATTTGCACGCACTGCGTGCATTGGCAAAGCATATTGATGTGCACCTGCTGTTTACTAACCCATGCCGGGATTACTGGAGTGATATTCAGGATCGCCATTTCTTAGCGAAGCTGACAAGTCGTCAGCGTCGCTTGCACAGCAACAGCGCGGAGGAGCAATACCGTCCGTTGTTTCGCGATCCCGCTAATGTCGATGGGTTATTCAACGATGAGGGCGAACAGCGCATTGTCAATCCGCTGCTGGCAAGCTGGGGAAAACTGGGGCGTGACCATCTCTATCAGTTGGCGCAGATAGACGAAGTCGATGATATCGAAGCCTTTGTCGAGCTTGATGGCACAACGCTATTGCAACAGGTGCAGCGCGATATTCTGGAGCTTGATGACGGCAGCGTTATTGCCGATAGTGCACAAGCGCAGGCCAGCAGTGAGCGCAAGCGTCTGCTTACGCCCCATGATGCGTCTCTCACCTTTCACGCCTGCCACAGCCCGCAACGCGAGGTCGAAGTATTGCACGACCAGTTGCTGGCGATGATGGCAGAGGATGAAACACTCACGCCGCGTGATGTTATCGTGATGATGGCGGACATTGATAGTTATACACCTTTCATTCAGGCGGTGTTTGGCAATGCGCCGACAGCTCGCTATCTGCCTTTTGCTATCTCCGACCAGCGAGCACGCCACGCTCATCCGGTTCTGCCCGCGTTTCTCAGCCTGCTGGAGTTGCCACACAGTCGTTTTACCGCTGAGCAAGTACTGTCGCTGCTTGAAGTCCCTGCGCTTTCTGCCCGTTTTGGTATCGACGAAGAAGGGCTGCGCCGTTTGCGGCTGTGGGTGATGGAATCTGGCGTGCGCTGGGGGCTTGATGATGACAACGTGCGCGATCTTGATTTGCCGGTTACCGGCCAGCACACCTGGCGTTTTGGCCTGACACGCATGCTGCTGGGCTATGCGATGAACAGCAGCGCGGGGGCCTGGCAGGGCGTGTTGCCCTACGATGAATCGAGTGGGTTGATTGCCCAACTGGTGGGGCAACTGGCGGAGTTGTTGGCGCAACTCACGCAGTGGCGTCAGCGTTTACGGGTAGCGCGCACGCCAGCACAATGGTTACCGTTGTGTCGGCAATTGTTGGACGATCTGTTCATTGCGGATAGCGACAGCGATGCTGCGCTGTCTCTGATTGAGCAGCAGTGGCAGGCGATGCTGGGGGCGGCAGTTGCCAACGCGTTTGAAGAAGCCATCCCGGTGGTCTTGTTGCATGACGACTTGGCCCAACGCTTGGATCGGGAAAAACTGAGCCAGCGCTTTCTTGCCGGTGCCATTAACTTCTGTACGCTGATGCCCATGCGTTCGATACCCTTTAAAGTGGTCTGTCTGCTGGGGATGAACGACGGTGTTTATCCGCGCACGCTGCCTCGGTTGGGATTTGACCTGATGGCGCAGAAGGGACAGCGCGGTGACCGCAGCCGCCGTGATGATGACCGCTATTTGTTTCTGGAAGCGCTCATTTCGGCGCAACATCGGCTTTATATCAGTTACATCGGTCGTGCGATTCAGGATAACACGCAGCGTTATCCCTCGGTATTGGTGAGCGAACTGATGGAGTATTTGGCGCAAAGCTACCATTTGCCTGGGGATGACACGCAGGATCTGGATACCAGCGCGGCACGCGTTTGTGCGCATCTGTGTCGCGAACATACTCGTATGCCGTTTGACAAGGATAACTTCCTTGAGCACGCTCAGCCGTGCAGCTTCGCCAGCGAGTGGCTGGCCGCCGCCGGGCGCACTGGATTGCAACAGCCACAGTTTGATACGCCACTGGCGCCTGTCACCTATCCCGATATTACGCTGGATGCGTTGAAACGTTTTTATCGTCACCCTGTCAAAACCTTTTTCCAAGCGCGTTTGGGCGTGAACTTTGTTGTGCAGAACGATGAACTGCTCGATGAGGAGCCGTTCGCGTTGGACAACCTCAGCCGCTATCAGTTGAATGCGCAATTACTGAATACCCTGATTACGCAAGGTGATGCTGATGAACTGTTAGACCGCGCCCGCGCGGCGGGCGCGCTTCCCTATGGTGCTTTCGGGGAGTTGTATTGGCAAAAACAGCGCCAGGAGATGCAAGCGCTGGCAGACAGCGTCAGCGCCGAGCGTGATGCGGCGGGAATGACCAGCCTGGAATTGGACATGACGCTAGACGCTGTACACCTCAGTGGCTGGGTGATGCAGGTACAGCGTGATGGGCTATTACGCTGGCGGCCGGCGCGATTAGGCATGAAAGATGGCGTGGCCCTGTGGTTGGATCATCTGGCGTACTGTCTGGCGGGAGGTACGGGAGAGAGCCGTATGTATGGCCGTGAAGAGACGGCCTGGCGCTTTGCTGCGGTTTCTGTGGAGGAAGCGCAACGCCAGATGGCGCATTTGATTAAAGGATATCAACAAGGCATGAATGCCCCACTATTATTACTGCATCAGAGCGGCGGGGCTTGGCTACAAGCATGCTACGATGCATCAAGTGGCACGCTGAACGAGTCACCCGATGTGGTGCACAACGCATTGAACAAGCTGCAACAAAGCTGGGCTGGCAACGTGATGTCACCCGGCGAAGGCGATGATTTCTATTTGCAGCGTATCGTGCCGGAACTGGATGAAGCCCGTATTGAGGCGATTGTTACAGCGGCAAAAACCTGGCTGTTGCCGATCCTGCGCGCCAATCAGGCATAAGCGAACGGATGTGATGGCAGTGAATCAAGAACGGCGAGATTGACGTGAGAGAAAGGACGGTAATGAAGAGAGAATGGCGTAAACAGTTTGCCTGCTGTATCGGCATGATGATGTTGCTGCTGAGCGGTGTGTCCGCAGCGTGGGCGCAAACCGCAGGGTGGCGTCCTTTGGAGCAGGTTATTCGCAAGGGAGAAAACGATCCGCGTAATTATCAGGCGATCACCTTGGATAACGGCATGACGGTATTGCTGGTGTCCGACCCGCAGGCAACCCGTTCGTTAGCGTCGCTGGCGCTGCCTATCGGTTCACTCGACGATCCTAACAGCCAATTGGGATTGGCCCACTATCTGGAACATATGGTTCTGATGGGGTCCAAACGTTATCCGCAGGCGGATGCGTTGGCCGAATTTCTGAAAAAACACGGTGGTAGCCACAATGCGAGCACCGCGCCGTACCGTACTGCCTATTATCTGGAAGTCGAAAATACGGCATTACAGCCCGCCCTCGATCGCCTGGCGGATGCCATTGCTGAGCCGCTGCTCGATCCGGTTAATGCGGATCGCGAACGCAATGCGGTCAATGCTGAATTGACCATGGCACGCTCGCGCGACGGGCACCGCATGGTACAAGTGGGCGCGGAAACCTTAAATCCGGCGCACCCGGCATCGCGTTTTTCCGGAGGGAATCTGGAAACCCTTAAGGACAAGCCCGGTAGCAAGCTGCATGACGAACTGCTGGCGTTCTATCAGCGTTATTACTCGGCTAACCTGATGAAAGGGGTGATCTACAGCAACCAACCTTTGCCAGAATTGGCGAAAATGGCGGTAGAGACCTTTGGGCGCATCGCCAATCGTCAGGCCAAGGTGCCCGTTATCACCGCGTCATCAGTGACGGACGATCAGCGCGGTATCATGATTCATTACGTGCCGGCGCAGCCGCGCAAGCAATTGCGTATTGAGTTTCGCGGCGATGCCATGGAACAGACCGACCCTACCAGTCAGGCATTCCGCAGCCAAACCAACACCTATATCAGCTATTTGATTGGCAATCGCAGCCAAAATACCTTATCGGACTGGCTGCAAAAACAAGGGTTGATAGAGTCTTTGGGCGCGGGCGCTGACCCTATTGTCGATCGTAACGGCGGGCTGTTTGCCATCTCTGCCACCCTGACCGATAAAGGCCTTGAACAGTATGACGTGGTGGTGGCTGCCATTTTCCATTATCTGCAACTGTTGCAGCAAGAGGGCATCCAGCAGCGCTATTTTGATGAAATCTCCCGCGTGATGGCGCTCGATTTCCGCTATCAGTCGGTTAAGCGTGACATGGGTTATATCGAATGGCTGGTGGATACCATGATGCGTGTGCCGGTGGAACACACGCTGGATGCCGCCTATCTGGCCGATCGCTTTGATCCCGATGCAATTAAGCAACGTTTGGCCAGCATGACGCCGGAGCGTGCGCGTATCTGGCTGATAAGCCCTGATGCGCCGCACAACAAAGAGGCTTACTTTGTTAATGCGCCGTATCAAGTGGACAAAATAGCCCCGGCGCAGTTTACCCGCTGGCAAACGCTGGGCGAAAAGATGGCGCTCACGCTGCCGACGCCAAACCCGTATATCCCGACGGATTTCTCGCTGATCAAGCGCGGTGAAGTGCAGAACTACCCGAAAATGGTGTTACAGCAGCCGGGGTTGCGGGTGCTCTATATGCCGAGCCGTTATTTTGCCGATGAACCGAAAGCGAATGTCACGGTGTTGCTGCGTAACTCGGTAGCGCAGGATACGGCACGCCATCAGGTGATGTTTCAGCTTAATGACTATCTGGCAGGTCTAGCGCTGGATGAACTGAGCTATCAAGCTTCAGTCGGGGGGATCAGTTTCTCTACCCGTGGGAATGACGGGCTCACCATCAACGCCAATGGCTATACGCAACATTTGCCTAAACTCATGCTGGCGCTGGTTGAGGGGTATGCAAGCTATACGGCGACGCCAGCACAGTTGGAACAGGCTAAATCCTGGTATATCCAGCAGTTGGACGCCGCTGAAAATGCTAAAGCGTATGAGCAGGCTCTGGAGCCTGTTCAGGCGATCTCTTCGCTGCCTTATACCGAGCGAGAAGAGCGGCGCGCTCTGCTTAAAGATATTTCGCTGGACGATGTCATTGCCTTCCGTGATGCGCTGTTGCGTGATGCTGCGCCGGAAATGCTGGCAGTCGGTAACCTCACCGAAGGTCAGGTAACGAAACTGGCACAGGATATCAAAGCGCGTCTGGCCTGTTCAGGGCAAATCTGGTGGCGTTCCCCGAATGTGGAAGTCGCGCGTACCCAGCTTGCCAACCTGCAACGTACAGGGAGCAGCACCGATTCTGCGTTGGCTGCGGTGTATATTCCGACCGGTTACGGTGAAGTGCAGGGCATGGCGTACAGTTCGCTGCTCAATCAGATCATTCAGCCCTGGTTCTATAACCAACTGAGAACGGAAGAGCAACTCGGCTATGCCGTGTTCTCCTTCCCGACCATTGTTGGCCGTCAGTTCGGTATCGGGTTCTTGCTGCAAAGCAACAGCCAGCAGCCTGCTTACCTCTACCAACGTTATCTGGATTTCTTCCAGAAAGCCAAGCCGCGCCTGCGTGCCATCAAGGCCGATGAGTTTGAGCAGTACAAACAGGCGTTAATTACCGAACTGAGTCAGCGCCCACAAACGATGAACGAAGAGGTTGGTCGGTTGCGTAACGATCTCGATCGTGAAAACTTTGCCTTCAACACCCGTGAGAAACTGATTGAAGCGCTTAAACCGCTGACGGTAGAGCAACTTGCGCGCTTCTTCGAACAAGCTCTGGCACCGCAAGGGCTGGCAGTGTTGTCGCAAATTTCGGGCAGCCACCACGGTAAGGCTGATTACGCTGCACCGAAAGACTGGACACTTTACCCCAATGCTTCAACGCTGCAACAGACGCTGCCAGTGAAACAGCGGATGATTGAAAAACCGCGTAGCGGCGTATTGTCTGCTGAAAAAGTCTCGGCGGTTGAGAAAAAAGACGTGGTTGAGAAGGTTGCTCCATGAGTCAGGATACGCCGCAGACGCTTGATGTGCTTACGCTTCCCCTGTTTGGGGAGCGGTTGATAGAGGCTTCTGCCGGTACGGGTAAAACCTATACGCTGGCGGGGCTCTATCTGCGCCTGTTATTAGGGCTGGGCGGCGACGCGGCGTATCCTAAACCTCTGTTGGTCGAAGAGATCCTGGTGGTGACCTTTACGGAGGCAGCCACAGAGGAACTGCGCGAGCGTATTCGTTCCAATATTCATGCGTTGCGCCTGGCTTGCCTGTGTGGTGAAAGTGAAAATCCGCTTTTCTCGGCACTGCTGGTGCAACTGCCCGATAAGCCATATGCGGCACAACGGTTGCTCGATGCTGAGCGACAAATGGATGAAGCCGCCATCTACACCATTCACGGCTTTTGTCAGCGCATGCTCGCAAGCCATGCCTTTGAGTCTGGTTCGCTCTTCGATCAAGCGTTGATCGAAGATGAACAGCTTCTTACCCGGCAGGCCTGTGCCGATTTCTGGCGGCGTTACTGTTATCCCTTGCCGTTTGATGTGGTTAGCGTTATTGGTCAACTCTGGAGTGGGCCGGATGCGTTACAGCGCGAACTTGCCCCCTATTTACAGGGCGAAACGCCACAACTGCATAACCCACCCGCACCGGATGAGACGCTGTTACAGCGTCATCAGCAGATTCTGGCGCGCATTGATGATATCAAGCAGCAGTGGCAGCAGGTGGCAGCACAGGTGGAGAAGTGCATTCTCGAATCGGATGTGGACAAGCGCAGCTACAGTAATCGTTATCTACCGGGCTGGGTAGAAAGCGTTAGCTTCTGGGCTGAAACGCAAACCACCGACTATGCCTTACCAAAGGCGCTGGAGCGGTTCGCACAGTCTACGTTGAACGAGAAAACCAAAAAGGGTGCGCCGCCCGTGCTTCCGGTGTTTTCGGCGATTGAGACGCTGCTTACCACACCGTTGTCACTGCGCGATATTGTTATCGACCGAGCGTTGCATGATATTCGCGCGACGGTGCGCAGCGAAAAATTGCGTCGCGCTGCCTTGGGATTTGACGACCTGCTGAGCCGTCTGGATGAGGCGCTGCGCCAGCCGCTGGGTCAGCAACTGGCGGCCGCGATACGTCAGCGTCATCCAGTGGCGATGATCGATGAGTTTCAGGATACCGACCCACAACAGTATCGTATTTTCCGCGCCATCTATGGTGAACAGCCCGACAGCGGTATGTTGCTGATCGGCGATCCAAAACAAGCTATCTATGCTTTTCGCGGCGCGGATATTTTCACTTATATGCGGGCGCGTGCTGATGTTAAGGCTCACTACACGCTGGAAACCAACTGGCGCTCTTCCCATGAGATGGTCAGCGGTGTGAATCGCCTGTTTCAATGTGTCGACAACCCGTTTGTTTTTTCGGCGATCCCTTTTTTGCCCGTTAAGCCAGCGCCTAATAAACAGGGGCTGCGTTTTGAGATGGACGGCGTGCCTCAGCCTGCACTGCAATTTTGTCTGTCGGGTTCTGTGGCATTGGGGACGGGGGCGTATCAGCAACTGATGGCGCAGCAGTGTGCCATGCAAATTCGCGACTGGTTGCAAGCGGGTCAACGCGGTACTGCCTGGCTGGATAATGGTCGCGAGCGCGTTCCCGTGCAGGCATCGGATATTTGTGTTTTGGTACGCAGCCGCCATGAAGCCGCATTGGTGCGCGATGCGCTGCGCCGCCTTGCTATTCCTTCCGTCTATCTCTCCAACCGTGACAGCGTATTTACTACACCAGAGGCTCGTGAGGTGCTGTGGCTGTTGCAGGCCGTGCTGGCACCTGAACAGGAACGCACGTTGCGCAGCGCGCTGGCGACCTCACTACTGGGATTCAGCGCGCAGCAGATTGATGCGCTAAACCAGAATGAGGCAGACTGGGATACACAGGTCGATACCTTCGCCGAGTTTCGTGACCTTTGGCAGCGGCGCGGCGTGCTTCCGATGCTGCGCTCGCTGATGTCGCATTATCGTTTGGCGGAAAATCTATTGGCTAGCCGTGAAGGTGAACGCCGGTTAACTGATTTTTTGCATCTGGGCGAGCTGCTGCAACACGCCGGGGCCACGCTCGAAAGCGAACATGCGCTGGTGCGCTGGTTGTCGCAGCAGATTTTGCAGCCCAATCCGCAGGCGGAGAACCAGCAACTGCGGTTAGAGAGCGATCGTCATTTGGTGCAAATTGTCACCATCCATAAATCTAAAGGGCTGGAATATCCGCTGGTCTGGTTGCCGTTTATTTGTCACTTTCGCCCTCAGCCTGATGGCATCTACCATGACAGGCACACCTTTCAGGCGCTGCTCGACGTCAATAGCGGGGAAGAAAGCCAGCAGTTGGCTGAGGAAGAGCGTCTGGCGGAAGATTTACGGCTGCTGTATGTGGCGCTGACTCGGTCGATTTTTCACTGTAGCGTGGGGGTGGCACCGCTACAGCGAACCCGGCGCAAAAGTGAAACGACTGACATGCATCTCAATGCGCTCGGCTATTTGCTGCAACGCGGCAAGGAGGCGGATGCGGATATCTTGATCGCTGCACTGCATGAGTTGGAAGGCGATGGTGTTGCAGTAAACGCGGTACGTGAATGGGATGGTATTCCCTGGCAGGACAGTGAAGACAAGCCTGCGCTACTGCGCGCCAGTGAATGTGAGCGCCTGCTTACCAATAATTGGCGAGTAACCAGCTATTCGGGTTTACAACAGCATGGCGCTCAACAACATTCCTTACAACAGGGTGGGGCAATGGCACAAGAGCTGTTTCCCCGTCTGGACGTGGATGCTGCGTTGGACCCGCGCAACCGAGTACCTGAAGAGAGTGAGCAAGTGCTCACCCCGCATACCTTCCCCAAAGGCGCAGGGCCGGGAACCTTTTTACATAGTCTGTTTGAGACATTGGATTTTACCCAACCCGTCAGCGTTGACTGGCTGGAAGAGCAGTTGAACGCGCATGGCATGGCGAGTGGGTGGGCACCCACCTTGCAGGTGTGGTTTTCGGCTCTGCTGCATGCGCCGCTGAACCCAGATATGGCAGACACTGACGCCCCATTGACGTTGGCAAGCGTGCCTGCACAGCAGCGAATTGCCGAGCTGGCGTTTTATCTGCCAATAGATGCCCCGCTACAGGCAACCGCGCTGGATGCGCTGGCGAAACGTTACGATCCCCTGTCAGCCAATTGCCCACCACTCTCCTTTCAGCAGGTGCAGGGGATGTTGAAAGGGTTTATCGATCTGGTGTTTTGCTGGCAGGGGCGTTATTACCTGCTGGATTATAAGTCGAATTGGTTGGGCGAGAGCGCCAGTGCCTATACCCAACCGGCCATGCAAGCGGCCATGATGGCGCACCGTTATGATTTGCAGTATCAGCTTTATACGTTGGCTCTGCACCGCTATCTGCGCCATCGGGTGCCGAATTATGATTACGACCGCCACATGGGGGGCGCTATCTACCTGTTTTTACGCGGTGTCGATCCGGTTCTTCCCTCGAATGGTATTTTCACCCAGCGTCTGCCGCGCGTCTTTGTCGAGCACCTCGACTGCTTGTTCAGCGGTGAAGTGGCGCTGTCAGGAGAACACCTATGATGGACTTGCTGGCGATGGCGATGGAGCGCCAACTGCTACGCCCGCTGGATGTACAGTTCGCGCGTATGCTGGCCGATGGGCAGCCCGCTCCGGTGCAACTGGCGGCGGCGTTGGTGAGCGCGGCGGCGGGCGCGGGCAACGTCTGTTTGCCTTTGACGGAGCTGTATCCTGATGCTCTGTTTGATGGGCGCGATCCTGCACTGGCGCATGCGCTGTGGGCGCTTGCCGGGCTGCCGGATAGCGCGGCGTGGCAGCAAAGTCTGCTCGCGTCCCCCGCAGTGAGCGATGGCAGTGAAACAACGCCTCTGGTGTTGCAGCACCAACGACTTTACCTGCAACGCAATTGGCTGAGTGAAGTGCAGGTAGCGGCTTTTTTTACCGAGAGTAATGCCGTCACTATTCACACCGATCCTCTTGCCATGCGTCACGTGTTGGACCGCTTGTTTTCACCGCTTGATGCCGAGGTGGATTGGCAAAAAGTGGCTGCCGCCGTAGCGCTGACGCGTCGGGTATCGGTGATTTCCGGTGGGCCGGGCACGGGGAAAACCACGACGGTGGCCAAACTGCTGGCCGCCATGCAGTTGCTGCATCAAGGGAATAAACCGTTACGTATTCAACTGGCGGCCCCGACAGGGAAGGCGGCGGCGCGCTTGACGGAGTCACTGCGCAGTGCGTTAAGCAAACTGCCGCTGGAAGAGGCTCAGCAGCGTCATTTGCCGCGTGAAGCGACCACGTTGCACCGTCTGTTAGGGGCGGTTCCTGACAGTCAACGCTTGCGCTATCATCAGGGCAATCCGCTCCATCTTGATGTGCTGGTGGTGGATGAAGCCTCAATGGTCGATTTGCCGATGATGGCAAATCTGGTATTGGCATTACCTGCGACAGCACAGGTGATTTTCCTGGGCGATCGCGATCAGTTGGCCTCCGTTGAGGCCGGGGCAGTATTGGGCGATATTTGTCGCTTTGCCGCTCGAGGCTATAGCGCTCAGCGGGTTGAGGAGCTTGAACAACTGACAGGCTACCGGTTGGCAGCCTCATCCGAAGTGAGCCCTGCGGTGGCAGACAGTTTGTGCCTGCTGCAAAAGAGCTACCGGTTCGATCAGCACTCCGGCATTGGCATCGTGGCGCGCGCGGTAAACGGTGGCGAGGAACGTCAGGTTAGGCGCGTGTTGCAGGATGAGCATGACGATCTGCGCTGTCTGCCGCTGGCGCAGGAAGAGGATTACCAGCAGATGGTGGCGCAGTGCGTGGCGGGGTATCGTGACTATTTGCAGGCGGTAGCGCAAAGTCAGGACGCCGCACAGGTGCTGGCAGCATTTAACCGTTTTCGTTTGTTGTGCGCGCTGCGTGATGGGCCGTTTGGCGTCACCGGTTTAAACATGCGCATTGAACAGGCGCTGCAACAGGCCGGGCTGATTCATCGCAGTCGTAATCCAGCGAATCCTTGGTATTCCGGGCGTCCGGTCATGATTGCACGTAACGATGCGCTGCTTGGCGTGTTTAACGGTGATATCGGGATTGCCATGCCTAATGAGGCGGGGGAACTGCGAGTTTATTTCCAACTGCCGGATGGTCAGATGAAAATGGTCAGCCCGACCCGCTTGCCGCCGCATGAAACCGCCTACGCCATGACCGTGCACAAATCGCAAGGATCGGAGTTCGATCATACCGCACTGGTGTTGCCGAACGGCTTTTTGCCGGTGTTAACGCGTGAATTGGTGTACACCGCGGTTACGCGCGCGCGCGCGCAATTGTCGCTCTACGCAGAGATAAGCATTTTGTGTCGCGCGGTGAAAACGCCAACCCGTCGCTTCAGCGGGCTGGAAACACGCATCCTTTCCGGCGTATGAAACGCTAGAAATCCAGCTCTACCGGAATTGGGGGGCTGTGCAGCATCAGCTTTCCCCGCTTGGTTATGCGAAACGTGGCGGAATAGCGCGTTTTGCTGCTGCCGGCTATCAGGTTATCCACGTCGCTAAAGGCAAAGCGCAGCGAGGCATTGCTGGTCCAAGGTGCGAGTTGGGTTAAGCGGTAGGTGAAATAGACCGCATTCATCCCCTGTGCCACGGGCTCAATCATGCTGATGTGGTCAAGTTCCATACGCGCAAAGCAGAGATCGCCTGTGGTACGCCACGCTTGCTCGGCCTCTGGCGTTAACTGATAGACAATGTTCTCTCCCTGACGCGTCTCTCGTGCCAACCCCGCATCTACAAGTGCCTGCATGCGTCCGGTGATCCAGGGCGCATCCTGGGCGTGGCTATAGACTGGCCATTGTTTTACGCCGAGGCAATGCGCAGGCTCTGCGGCAAAATAATCACGTAATGCCTGCTGATAGTCACTGTTTGTCGGCTGTGCCCAGACACTGTCTGGCAACAGCGCAACCCAGGATAATAAAAGGAACAGCGCGTATTTAAGGTTCATGCCGTGTCCTTATCAGACGAAAACCGATATCTGACATCATAAAACCCGGCGTATGTGCATCACATCCGCTGCGCAGGTTGCCCTGTGTCATATAGCTACCGCCGCAGAACAGGTAGAGCGTTTTACCGCCTTCAACCGCAACGGTATCGTTAAGCCACTGAGACACATTGCCGCTCATGTCATACAGCCCGAGAGCATTAGGGCGTTTTGATGCGACGGGGCGAGTACCGAACGTGGTGGCCTCCTGAGAGGCAAAATGGGCAACGCGCTCTGGCGTGTTACTGCCAGCATAATAGAAGCCATAGGTTCTGTTCGCCAAACCGGGCGCGCCGCCTCTGGCTGCCACTTCCCATTCATTACGTGAGGGTAAACGGTAGCCTGAGGCATCGGGAGCGGTGCGAATGGTCTGTTCTGCATCTGGCTCAGGCTGCTGTTTAAGCGGTTGTCCATCGCGGGCCAGATAGTAGGGCGTTAATCCCTGCCGAGCACTCAACGCATTGGCAAAGATAATGGCATCCCACCAGGAGACATTGGTGACTGGATGTTTGCCGTCGTCTTGTTCGGGCGCGAGGCAATCTTCAAAGTGTGCGCCATTGCATCCACCGTCAATCATGTAGCCATGCTCCGTCGCCCATGCCAGCAGATCGTGATAAAAGCGATAGGTGACTGCGGTAGTCATGATGTTATAAGCGACAAGCGAGGTGTTGGCGTGCTCGGCGTAGGGCTGCTGGCCAAAAACCGGACCAACGTAATAGTGACCTGTTTTGACAGTAATTTCGTCTATGTGCAGCGGTGTGGCGTAAGCGGCCTGAAACATCAGCCCCATGCCGAGCAGCATAAAGCGTGCTTTGTTCATGGTATTCCTGTACCGGTGTTGCTGTCCTGCATGGCCGTTATCGTGGCCGGACAGTGACGTGCATTACGTGAGTATTCTACGCGTCGAGGCGTAATAAGCCTCTGCGCGATTACTCAGGGTAGGGAGATAATGGCAATGCCGGTACACAGGGTTGCATACCGGCGTAATGCGATAGGATTACAGGTCGATCACTAGGATCTTGGAGCGGCGCTGGTAGTTATACAGTTCCTGCTTGCGCTTGGGCAGCATCTCCACTTCGGCAGGCTGAAAGCCGCGTTCCTGAAACCAATGGATGCTGTGCGTGGTGAGCACGAACAGCTTCTTCAACCCCTGCTGACGCGCCTGTGCAGCAACGCGTTGTAGCAACATGTCCCCGCGCGATGAACTGCGATAGTCAGGATGTACCGCAACGCAGGCCATTTCTCCGATGCTTTCTTCGGGGAACGGGTACAGCGCGGCGCAGGCGATGGTCAGGTTATCGCGGACTACCACGGTAAATTTATCGATCTCCATTTCCAACTGTTCACGTGAGCGGCGCACCAGAATTCCCTGCTGTTCCAGCGGGCGGATCAGCTCGAGGATGCCGCCAATATCGTTAATGGTGGCACGGCGTACTTGCTCCGCGCTCTCCATGACGATCTGCGTACCGATACCGTCGCGAGAAAACAGTTCTTGCACCAGTACCCCATCTTCCTGATAGCTGATCAGGTGACTACGGCGCACGCCGCTCCGGCATGCGCGTACGGCGCCACGCAGGAAACGCACGGTTCCCGAGTTATAATCGCCATCGGCTTCCCGTTCTTCGATACAGCGCTGGGCGTCATCGGGGAACAGTTCAGAAATAATGGTGCCATCCTGCGTGGTTACCCCTTGGGACGAACAGAAGCCGATCATTTTCTCGGCTTTCAGTTTGATAGCTAACTGGGTCGCCACTTCCTCAGACGTCAGATTGAAACTCTCGCCCGTGACAGAGACGGCTACCGGGCCAAGCAGCACAATGGCGCCGCTGTCTAACTGGCGATGTATTGCGGCTTCATCAATACGCCGGATGCGACCGCTGTGGCAGTAGTCCACGCCATCATCGACCCCTAACGGCTGGGCGATAATAAAGTTACCGCTCACTACGTTGATGTGCGCGCCCTGTAGCGGCGTGTTATTCAAGCTCATGGAAAGACGCGCGGTGATATCCAGTTGCAGCATGCCAGCGGCCTGTTTTACCAGATCCAGTGTGTTGCTGTCGGTGACACGGGTATGCTTGTGATAACGCGGCTCGAAATGGTGTGTGGTCAGGCTGGCGTCAATCTGCGGACGGGCACCATAGACCACTACCAGCTTGATGCCGAGGCTATGCAGCAGACCAATATCGTTGACGATGTTGGCGAAGTTTTCATGTTCAATGGCTTCACCGCCCAGCATAATGACAAAGGTTTTACCGCGATGCGCGTTGATATAAGGAACCGAATGGCGGAAGCCTTGGACCAGTTCTGTACTACGTTCCTTCACTGCGAGCCTCTCTGAGTGAATTTTTATTCGTAATTTGTGTATTTTTATTCTAATTGAACGAAAAGGCAAGGAGTAAGTCTCACAATTCGGTCGCCTTCAGCGTTATTACCTTATTTCTCTGTGCCGTCCTGATGACTGACTTGCTCTGCGGCCGTTTATACGCCGACACGATGATTTTTACATGACAGAGATGGGAAGATTCGTTAAAGTTTTCACATTGTTAATACTGACTTTATCTTTTTCGCGTAATATCGCGGCAGATTACCGGTTGGTCTGAGTTTTTTCTGCCTGATATCACCGTTTGAGCACTCGCGCCAGTGCTTGCTTGCGACAACATCACAACGACTACAGCACCACAATAACGACAGCATAACTAATTGGAGTGGCATGTCTTATTCGAATCACAATCAGACGCGCCGCCGCCTTCTGCAAGGCGCGGCGGCAACCTGGTTATTAAGCGTCAGCGGCGCCGGATGGGCCGCTGCCGCCCAAGTGATTGCCGTTCGCGTCTGGCCTTCTTCAGCCTATACTCGCGTTACCTTAGAGTCTAACCGCACGCTAAAATACAAGCAGTTTATGCTAACCAATCCCGACAGGCTGGTTGTGGATATCGACGGTATCCAACTCAACAGCGTGTTGAAAACGGTTTCGCAGCAGTTTCAGTCTGACGATCCGCTGATCAAGGAAGCCCGCATTGGGCAGTTTGATCCTAAAACAGTGCGTCTGGTTTTAGCGCTGAAGCAAGCCACCAACCCGAAAGTCTTTACCCTCGATCCGATCGCCGAGTTTAAACATCGCCTGGTGTTGGATCTCTACCCAGCGGTAGGGCGCTATGACAACGCTGAGGATCCGCTACTGGCGCTGCTGGAGGATTACAACCAGGGCTCCCTGGAGAGTAAATTGCCGCCGGAAGCGCCATTGGCGGGTAAGGCGGGGCGCGATCGTCCGTTGGTCATTATGCTCGATCCCGGTCATGGTGGCGAAGATCCCGGGGCCATCGGTAAAAATCGCACGCGCGAAAAAGATATCGTGTTGCAGATTGCGCGGCGGTTACGCAGCCTGATTGAGCGTGAGCCCACTATGAAGGCGTACATGACGCGCAATGAGGATGTGTTTATTCCTTTGAGCGTGCGGGTGGCGAAAGCACGCAAGCAGCGTGCCGATCTGTTTGTTTCGATTCACGCGGATGCCTTCACCAACCGTGCGGCGCGTGGCTCTTCGGTGTTTGCACTGTCGAAGAAAGGCGCAACCAGCACCGCAGCGCGTTTCTTGGCACAAACGCAAAACGAATCCGATCTGATTGGTGGCGTGAGCATGAGTGGCGATCGTTATCTCGACCATACTCTGTTTGATTTGGTGCAGACCGCTACCATCAGCGATAGCCTGAAGTTTGGTGGTGAAATCCTTAAGCGGCTCGGCAAAGTGAATAAGCTGCACAAGAACAGCGTCGATCAAGCCGGGTTTGCGGTGTTAAAAGCGCCCGATATTCCCTCGATTCTGGTGGAAACGGCGTTTATCAGTAATCTGGAAGAGGAGCGTAAATTGCGCACCAGCCACTTTCAGCAGCAAATAGCGGAATCTATTCTGGCGGGAATCAAGGCATACTTTGCCAGCGTGGGTGATCGCAAGTGAGGCGCTTGCGGTTTTGAAGGGATAAAAACAAAAAAACACCCGTCAGGGTGTTTATTGTTGGTAAGCTTCTTGATTAAAGAATTGGTTGCGGGGGCCGGATTTGAACCGACGACCTTCGGGTTATGAGCCCGACGAGCTACCAGGCTGCTCCACCCC
>NZ_JAGFPF010000220.1:0-2288 GCF_025962695.1 Candidatus Symbiopectobacterium sp. NZEC135
ATATCCTTAGCTATTCCATCAGTTACGGTCGCGGTGATTACCATTATGAAAAGCAGTTTGAGATAGAAGTATCGGATAAAGGACTGTCGGCCCCCAAAGAAGTACCCGCAACCACCGTCAGAGACTACGATGAAGAAGGTAGTGAAACGTGGACGGGATATTGTGGTATTGTAACCTGTACCAGCCGAGGCGGTTCTCCCGATGGGAAATGGCGTATTGCGGCGACTGACAGTATTTTCTATTTTCCTTCAGATCGCCCCGATCTCGGTGTTGATGTTTTCCTGCCTCAATTAGATCCCAATGAGAATAAATCATCCCAATGGGAGTATGATCGTCGCTATACCTGGGGGGATAAAAACGCGTTCTATTTTGACAATGACGGCGGTGTTGCCTGTGTTTGGAAAACCGATATCGAGAAGAAAACCACGACAAGAATATTACCCGTTGAAGGCCTGGTGCACCCTTACTATATAAAATACAAGGGTAAGGATTACATTGTTGCCAGACACCTATCTTATGAGGGTGAGTATGGTAACAGGGGCAGCGATGGTTATCTTGATGGATACTATATCGCTACGGAATAGTTAAGTAATTTATAGGTAATAGAAAGAGCCTTTTCCGGCAATGGCGCGAGATTTCGCGCCATATTTATTTGAAACGGTTTAGTGGCTTGCTTCCTGTGCTCTATAGGATGAGGCTTCAAATCTTTTTTTAAGCTCATCCATGACGGAGTTATATTTCGGTGTTGTTTCGGGTTTAATGCTCTTCTTTTCACGTACCATTGGTGCTGAGTTTACTGTATCCGTCTGGATGATTCTTGGCGGTACATACGATGCCGGCGGCATAGGGGGTGGCGGCGGTATTCCCGTTTTACTCGGTGTTACGGGCGCTGGCGGGATGAATGTGCTCATCGCGATAGGCGCTGGCGCAGGAGTTGCGACGAGAGGTTTTTTAATCGGCGAAGGGGTACCTGTGGCTAAATTACGGCTCAGAAGCTGTAGGAATTTACTGTGTTCGCTCGCGAAATTATCTGACTGTTTCCGCGCATAAATAATGCTGAGTTCACTGAGCGGCAGTTGTTTGGTCGGCACGGTAGATGATGCATAGGATGAAGGTGTAAATTTTATTGCGCTGTTTGATGCTTTTTTAACATCATGTTTAATAACGCCAGCAGCCGTATTTTTTGTCAATGATGGCGGTAAGGGTTGCATGAAATTTTTCATTAATGTGCTAATGTTCTTTGATATTGCTGCTCGCATGTGGTCTCCTGAGTGCTGGATGAATATTGAAGGTTAAGCAGAATATTAATTAAGTGAGCGTTATGCCGCTTCAATAATCTGCTGAACCTATAGTCTTAATAAGAAACGAATCCTTCAAAACGCGTAGAAATCTTCGTCAGGCTGTCGTCGAAACGATCGGGGGAATATTTCATTAAATTTTGTAGTTTAGCGTTTAATGCCGAGTCGTTATCACTATCAGCGGATGGCAAGCTCTCAAGCTTGGGTTTTAAATTCCTTGATAACGTCTCTATTTCTGCCATTAGCTGGTGATGAGCATGTTTTGACAGTTGGTCTTTAATTTCCTGGTTCATCAATGCGTCGGGATAGTGTTGCGTTACCGCGTCTAAGGCTGGTCTGATATAGGGATTCGCGCCAGCTCCCTTCGGTGTGAAGGCTTCATCGCTGTGTGGTGTCTCGCCGGAAAGGCCTGCATCCTGTGCGGCGCTGCCTAAGGTATGCAGATAGGCGTTACGAATGCCGTCACAAAGCCCTTTATGGTAGGCAATTTGCGCGGCGGCCGAGAGAACGTTTCCATCATGGCGTGCGTGGCCCTTGGTTTTTAAGAGATGATTGAGCACGGCGTTGTGGGTAACGGTTTCAAGCTCGGTGTGTGGATACGGCATGCTACTTGCGCGTGCGTCAGCGGAACCCCGTTGATGCTGTGTGATTTCTTGCTTTACGGCGTTAAGCGCCTTTAGCGATCCCGTGGCCAGACTGGCATTGCGTCCTTTCTGATAGGCTGTGGCAACTGCGTCTTGCAGACTGTGATTGAACAAACTGCGGCCCGCAATGTTGACTATCCCTTTTTGCAGCACATTGACGATGTGGCCCATTCCCAACGCTTTCACGAATGGTTTGTTTTTTAGTTGCTCCAGCTTGTCTAATGCGCCTGTGACTTTGGTATTGGGGTGTTGTGGCGGTGAGGTGTGAGCACCAGAGAGCGCCTGGCGAATGGATTGCTGTGTGTCAGCGGGGAGGGGGCTGAGCAGTTCATCCTGAACCGGTTTG
>NZ_JAGFPF010000221.1:0-2277 GCF_025962695.1 Candidatus Symbiopectobacterium sp. NZEC135
GACTGATGAGGGGTAAGATCGGTAATGCTGCCGTCGCTGGGTAACGCTTTAGCTAACAATAAATCCAAATCCCGGCTGCCACTGCAACCCTGCACCAACAGCATGGGTATTGAGGTCAGCATTCCCGCAGCCTTAAAAAGCTGATGCGCCACGGTGGATGCTCCTGCCCCTCCCTTGCATCCCAGAATGCTGATTTTCATTGTTGCTCGGTTATGTGCAGCCGGAATAGGGTCACGAATCAGATCGGGCAGTTGCGGTAACTGCGAGCCAATATGTAAATAGTTAGCGCCTGCTATCATCAACGCATGAGCAAAGCGGATTGAGTCATTATTACCCACGAGAATCGGTTTTGCCGAAACCGGGATGAGTAGCGCAACCATCTGCATAATATAAGTTCAACATTATCCACATCGTTAATATCAACAATGACCGCGATGGCATCGCTGGCGCCTGGATTATCACTCATGGTAAAAAAATCCGCTTCATGCGGTATGACATCAGCCAAATGATGCATCAGCAGTTGGCTGACAATATCAGACATCACATCAGGACGAGGTGAAATAATTAAAATGGGCTGTGCGAATTTTTTCTTCTGCGACTTCACCGCTGTATTCTTATTATTCGATTTGGTATCAAAAAATAATTTCATGCGAAACTCCAATGTTCAATGTACTGGCTTATCGCGACTATTTGGAAAATCCACCGCGGTCCATAAAACTGCGTGCATCACTGGCAAGCCGTCCTTCAAGGGTATTTTTATCTACTCCGCTATTAAAAAATAATTGAACGGAAGAGCTACGATGATAATCAGGCAACTTAATTTGCTGTCGTGATGCCGCGGATACCGGCTTTACAAGATCGACGGTAGCAAAAACCACCAACTCTGTTTTATTTCGCGCTGTGTGCGATTTACGCGCCAGCGCCCCAAGAATGGGAATGTCGCCAATGAAAGGGATTTTCGTCAATGATTCCACATCCTCTTCATTGAGTAGGCCCCCAATCACAAAACTATCGCCATCTGCCAGTTCGATCGTCGAACTGGAACGCCGCGTTTTTATCTGAGGTATATTGTAATTATTGTACGCATAACTCCCAGCAACGCTGCTGATCTCATTCGAGATCAACAATTTTATTTTCTGTTTCTTTTCAACTTTGGCAGCAACATTTAACCGAATACCATACTCTTTATATTGTACGGTAGTCCCCTCTTTGCTTTGCACTAAAAGCGGGATTTCTCCACCAACTAAAAAGCTGGCTACCTCACCGGACAACACCGTGAGATTGGGTTGCGCAAGCACTCTAGCCAAACTGTCATTATTAACGGCACTGATTGTGGTACTGATATTTTCTGCATCAAACCCATGTTTGAGGCCAATCAAACTGAAAACCCCTGGGTCATTAACAGCGCCATTGCCTTTAATCAGCCCACTCAGCGTTAAATTACTCCATTCAATCCCTAATGTGTCTGTGAATTTTTTACTTACCTCAACAACGCTAAGCTTAACATTAACTTGATTTGATGAGGGCAATTGCAATCTATTTATTACATTGCTATAAACTCTCTTTGTCATAAAGAAAACTTCTGAACTTTTCTGATCCTCAGAATCATTTTTCACCTTAAGTTCTCGACTTTCTTTTCCAACAACACTGCCCACCAGCTGATATACTGCCCCTCGGGTTTCCTCATCGGGCACCGTTCCGGTCAGAATATAAGATTTATTTTCACCACTGATGAAACTTTTAACCACTACTTGGCTTCCGGGAAACTCCAGCGCAATGCGCTGATTGATATCACCGAGAAAAGAATCAACATTTATCTGTAAATCAGCCAAAATTCTTGTGTCAGCATCATAGGCTGTGACCTCTGAAATACCGGGCGCTTTCGCATACAATACGATGGTATTTTCATTCAATACTTTATAGTCTGCTACCGTAGGATC
Source organism: Candidatus Symbiopectobacterium sp. NZEC135 (assembly GCF_025962695.1). Classification (NCBI taxonomy): domain Bacteria; kingdom Pseudomonadati; phylum Pseudomonadota; class Gammaproteobacteria; order Enterobacterales; family Enterobacteriaceae; genus Symbiopectobacterium; species Candidatus Symbiopectobacterium sp. NZEC135. The sequence continues at coordinate 1,941 of NZ_JAGFPF010000221.1, forward strand.
TGAGATAAATACCGTATTAACACGGCCTTTGGTCCGTAATGTTTTTGACTGGCCTGGCTTTAAAAAGAGTTGATCGGCCATTGCCGCTAACGGATACACTAAAATCAGCGTTAGCATCAGGCTAACGTGAAATGAGAAGCGCTTCATAATCAAACTTTTTTCCTCTGTTAAAATTTCCCTATCAGCCCTAATAGACAAGACCTGTTAACCGCGCCACTCATGTGTGGGCCGCGAGCGGGGTTCATCAAACAGGGGCGCGCTGCTGACTGGCCATGTCGCCTCTTTGCCGGATAGCGTTTCACTGCCTCTTGAACGCAAGTCAATAGGGCCTCTGATT
>NZ_JAGFPF010000222.1:0-2285 GCF_025962695.1 Candidatus Symbiopectobacterium sp. NZEC135
ATATAACGGACCTTCAAGTGTTTCGGGCTTACCACGCTCAATAACATAACTTTTCGGATACCGTTCATCTTTGCCCAAAAGGTCCACCAGCGTGTGTTCTCCGCCAGTTAGCTGACTCCAGACATCCATAACTGCACCCCCAATCCCATATGTCGGGCCGCCTAATCTTTGAACCTGACGATGCGGAAGTGCAATCCAGCAATGGTAATGGTCTTGTTTTGCTCTCTCTTTCTCCCGTACCCAGCCGAATGCAAAATCGTTGATTGGACTTGTGACGCCCTCCGGTCTCTTGTATTTAGACTTGAGGCGTTCACGCAGTTTTTTGAATAGCTGACGCACCCACTTATTGCCAACTTCAACAGGACTACCACTAGGCAAGCGTAATTCAAAACAAGCGAAAAATACACGGCTATAGGTTGCCAGAATAGCTTCTAGTTCTGCGGCTATTGGGCAGAGGATATCTAACCTTACACCGGAAGGTTCTGTTGTATTGATTAAATATGCGTAGCCATTATGGTGGAAGCGATCACCGATAATAAGTGGATAACTACCGTAATCGTGTGTGATGGTTTTGTATGGAGTAATAATTGAATCAGTTGGTACTGGATATGACTTTTCTATCAAAGGCCCCCCTTCAGGTAGTTATATTAACCCACGTACATACACAAGCTAAACTACAAGTTATTACCATCAGACCACCGCAAAACAAACAAAAGGACATGACAAAAAGCCCCTTTAGAACTGAGGCGAGAGGTGCAGGGTATGATGGATTTTTTTCGAACAAAGTTTTTTTACATAAATATCCATTTCAAACCCTACACCAATACATCCAGATTTGCAAGCGCGAGTTTCCCCTGCCCTACTTATTGAGGAAGATTTAGCAGGAAAATGTTACCCACTACGTACAACAAACGGAACGGTATTCCTGATTGCAGCATGGACAAAAATTAGTCTTTCCCTTTACCAACAAAAACCAGCGGGATACCCCTGATCGGTCAATAATGTAATTGGCTAAACCAGCACAAGCCAATACTGAAAGATTGCGGTGTGTTGTTGACAGCGGGATGTCCAAGAGCTTTGAAAGTTCTGACGCTGTACAAGGAATAGAAGTTTGAGTGAGGTGGTACAAAATATCAATACGTGATGTTGTCAGTGTCAATCCTGCTGACTTCAGGATAGTCGCCATACGGTTAGGCTCATCCCTTAATGGGAGGTTAAACACAGGCAACATGAACTCTGTATGCAATATATACTCTCTTTGATTAAATTTAACTTGGAAAGTATTTTATCATAAAATTCTATAAATGAGAATAATCACCATCAAGTTCTTAAGTTAAACATTGGTATATAAAACGGTAATTTAATAGCACTTTTTATATCCCCAAACCAGAGCATGCACAATGATTCATGGTCGTACATACTATAAATTATTCAACTATTTTTGTGTACCTGAGTTTTTGTACTGAAAGTCGGCCACACCAGTATGAAATAATCATTTATGTTCACTTGCGGAAGTAAGCAAATCAATAAAAATTTCTGAAAAAAGTGCATCTTTAAAAATATCAATCTTAAAGATCTTCTGATGACTACCCATAGTCAACTGTGATTTTAACCTTATTTTAATGACATCATGGTAATCTTTAGAAGCAGAGAAAACATAGAATATAGCAAACCCTTCCACAATAAAATACCATATTACACTGTCTGTTTCATCATTTTTTAAAAAGGCAAAGTTGCTAAGAATAGATTTAATAACATGATCAGGAATGTTATTAGTAGTGTCTATCAATCTGAACACACAAATACGGATGAAGTTGTCCACCTTCAAATGGCTAAGTTTATTGATCCTCACCTGTTTGTTTTTAATGCAATATCTCATCAAGTCATCGAGCTCAGGTACACCATTCACTGTTGAATAATGAACGCTTTTAGAGACGGACGCTCGCCATAGTATGCTTAGCAAGAAAAGATAAAATCGCTTGTAATCGAATGAGTTGATGATTATATGGTCAGAGTTTTTACGTATATTATGATGATTTCTCAACAACCTTGTTCCATATGATTCGAACTCATGGCTAATAAACTGCTCACATGCGAAGCATAACAATGGCTCTTTCGGATCAACATTTTCTCGTTTTGGTTTGCTTCCTTTCTGACATGTAATCAACTGTGAATCATTTTTCTTTAAACGTTTGAAATAACTTCTGGGTATGCTATGAGATTCCTGAAGTTCTTTCTCTTCGAGACATAACTTACAGATTCCTTTCATAAGCCCTCACGTTACC
>NZ_JAGFPF010000223.1:0-2273 GCF_025962695.1 Candidatus Symbiopectobacterium sp. NZEC135
AGATAAGGTTGCTGCACGGGGCGAATGGCTGAAAGACAAGCTGGCCGAACTGCAAAAACGCTACCCGGTGATCGGTCAGGTGCACGGTCTTGGTTTAATGATCGGCATTGAAATCGTGAAACCCCATGAAGCGCAGGATCAGATGGGATGCTACCCGGCGGACGGTGAACTCTCAGCGCTGTTGCAGAAAAAATGCTTTGAAGCTGGCCTGATCCTTGAACGGGGTGGCCGCAACGGTTGCGTATTGCGTCTGTTGCCGTCATTGCTTATTACCAATGCCGAGTTGGACATTTTCTTCGATAAATTCGAAAGTGCATTGCTGAATGCTGGCGTCAAGCCTGTTTAACCGGAGTGAGCCATCTAATGTCTGATATAAACCCTATTCTGTCAAGTTCGGCGCAGAGCATTGCCGCCTATCAGGACGCTATCGAGCAGAGTACCCAGGCTGTCGTGGCGTGGTTACAGCAGCCCGAAATGTATCAAGGCAAGACCGTTGAGCAGTTGCGTGAGCGTATCCAGTTATCCTTTACGTCTCAGGGGCTAGGCAACCAGGTCGCCATTGAGCGCGCTGTTGAATATTTTCTTAAAGACAGTTTGTCCGTGCATCACGCGCAATGTGTTGCCCATCTGCACTGCCCGAGTCTGGTGAAGAAGTGCTGATTAACGCCACCAACCAAAGCATGGATTCCTGGGATCAGAGCCCTTCAGCCACCATCATTGAGATGAAGCTGATCGAATGGTTACGCCAGCAAGTAGGTTATACGGCGGGTGACGCTGGCGTATTCACCAGCGGCGGCACCCAAAGCAACCTGATGGGATTGATGCTGGCGCGGGATGCCTTTTTTGCACGTCAGGGACATTCCGTTCAGCAGCATGGTTTAACCGGCGATCTGAGCAAAATCAAAGTGCTGTGTTCTGAAAATGCACACTTCTCCGTGCAAAAAAACATGGCGTTGATGGGACTGGGATATCAATCCGTTACGCTGGTAAAAACGGATGCGTTCTCGCGCATGGATCTCAGTGATTTGTCCACGAAATTGGCACAGGCCGACGCCAATGGTGAGCAGGTGCTGTCCATCGTCGCAACGGCTGGAACCACCGATGCCGGCGCCATCGACCCCTTGGCAGAAATTGCGGCTATGGCGGCCGAACGGCACATCTGGCTGCACGTTGACGCAGCCTGGGGCGGCGCGCTGTTGCTTTCTGAGCAATATCGCCACTACCTGGATGGCCTTGAATTGGCGGATTCCGTCACGCTGGATTTCCACAAGCAATTCTTCCAGACCATCAGCTGCGGTGCCTTTTTGCTGAAAGATGCCCGCCACTATGAACTGATGCGCTATCAGGCGGCTTACCTGAATTCAGGCTTTGATGAAGAGCAGGGCGTGCCGAATCTGGTATCGAAGTCGCTGCAAACAACACGCCGTTTCGATGCTCTGAAATTGTGGATGGGCCTTGAAGCATTGGGTAAGAAGCAGTACGCCGAAATCATTGATAATGGCGTAACGCTGGCACAACAGGTTGCACAGTTTGTGACCGAGCAGCCGCAGTTGGAGTTGGTGATGCAACCACAACTGGCCAGCGTGCTGTTCCGTTTCCGCCCTGAGTCTGGCGACGCAGCGGCAGTCGCCTTGCTGAACCAACGCATTGGTGACGCACTGCTCGCTTCTGGCAGCGCCAATGTGGGCGTTACCGAATCCGACGGGGTGACTTGCCTGAAACTTACCTTGCTGAATCCTACCGTTTGCCTGGCAGACGTTAAACTCCTGCTGGAAAGTGTGAAAGCGTGCGCATTGCAGTTACTAAAAGCGTAGCGATCTGAAAATAAAAGCCGACAGCATCTCTGGTGTCGGCTTTTTTACGCCCCGATATATCAGAAACTATACTGAACACCGATACGGTAGCGCGTTTGTCGATCATTCCCTTTGTCTATCGCGGGAACATTACCGACAGCAAGGTAAGGGCGCCAATTTTTATCCCATTGATAGCTCAATTTAAAATCATGACTAAATGCATATTTCTTGTTTTCTGACGGGTTGTCCTTTTCCTCATTGGAGTTTTGATAATCCAGTTCATATTCAAACGTATAGTCATTAAGAAATTTATACGCTATAGCTGACGTTAGATTATACCCCTTTTCCGTAGTTTGTTTCGGTGTTCCGATATTTTTACTGTTTCGTTTATAATAAGGGCGATAGGTCAATGATACGGAAAGATCGTTGGTAATATTCGCCTTGCCACGCAGATAAGGGCGATAGCTGTTGTAATCAGCA
>NZ_JAGFPF010000224.1:0-2271 GCF_025962695.1 Candidatus Symbiopectobacterium sp. NZEC135
GCCGTTGCTGCGCCTGCGGGCACTATGCCGGTGGTGCTGGGCGCAGGCTGGCCGGGCGTGCTGCTGCATGAAGCCGTCGGGCACGGGTTGGAAGGGGACTTTAACCGCCGCGGCACGTCGGTGTTCAGCGGGCAGATGGGCAAGTTGGTGGCCTCTGAACTCTGTACCGTGGTGGATGACGGTACGCTGGAAGGACGTCGCGGTTCGCTGGCGATGGATGACGAAGGCGTTGCCGGGCAGTACAACGTGCTGATTGAGAACGGCGTGCTGAAAGGCTATATGCAGGACAAACTCAACGCACGTTTGATGGGCGTAGCACCGACCGGCAATGGTCGCCGTGAGTCTTATGCCCATTTGCCGATGCCGCGCATGACCAACACCTACATGTTGGCAGGTAAATCGACGCCGGAAGAGATTATCGCCAGCGTAGAATACGGCTTATACGCGCCTAACTTTGGCGGCGGTCAGGTGGATATCACCTCTGGCAAGTTTGTATTCTCAACCTCCGAGGCCTATCTGATTGAAAACGGCAAAGTCACGACGCCGGTTAAAGGGGCAACCCTGATCGGTTCCGGTATCGAAGCCATGCAGCAGATATCCATGGTGGGTAACGATTTGGCATTGGATAAAGGCGTTGGCGTGTGCGGTAAAGAGGGCCAAAGCCTGCCTGTGGGCGTTGGGCAACCGACGCTGAAACTGGACAGCATGACGGTGGGCGGTACGGCGTAAGCCTGCGCCTGAGTCACCGTCACGCTACGATGAAAATGCATGACGGTGACTACTCAATTCCCGGGTGTGAGACGGTAATGTCAGAAATATTGCAATGTCCGTTTATGTCGATATCAATCCGGGCTTTTGCGTATAAACAGGGATATTTAGATTCAGGACACATTGATTGATAAACCTGGTGTTTTTCAGCGTCAAGGTTATTAATGATATGTATTTCAACGGTGATGTTTCCCTGATTTTTTAAAGAAAGAAACAATTTTTTACTGGGGTCACCGAGCAGTGACATCGCTTTGGCATGCTGATTAATTTGGTTCTTGATATCGATAACGCCAATTTGAGAGAGTGCAATATTTAGCGATTTTTTTTGTTCTTCTGACATTTTATTAATAATCTGTGGCAGCATGTCAACGGTAATGCGTTCATGATGGGTCGAGGTATGACAAAAATACATTTCACTTCTTGGTATGTCTTTTTTTACTTGTTCCAGATGAATGTCTCGTTCGATAAAATATTCTGGAGTGAAGGTCTTGATGTGCTCATTCAGATTGATGCTTTTGCCCGTCGTAGAGATCTCACCCGTAGAAAATAAAGCACCAATAGACAGATTGACGGTAAACGAGGTATCACTTATCGCTGTCGTCGTGTAAGTGAAGGCATCTTTAAACGCGGGTGATACCATGGCTTTTAACTGGTTAAAAGCGTCTATTTTTATAGTTGCATCATCATTGTTGATCAATTCAAATAACGCTTTTTTGGCATTTTCTTTATCGGTTCCACAAAACCAGTCTGCAATCTTACCCCAAAGGCTTTTTATTTCATTGGGATTTTTTGCATTTTTAATACCTTCTATTTCATTAAGTGAAATCGTTCTTGAAAATAGATTTCCTGAAATATTAAATGCTGTTGTCATAAATGCCCCCCTGGTTAAGGAAAGCACACTATAACAGCAAAAAGGTGAAGGCAACCTATACCAGATTGTATATTCAGGTTAATGCCGTAGTGTGAAAATAATTATTTCCCCAGTGTTTCTTCCCTATGGCTTTGATAAATCTGTGCAACATTTTTAAAATACTCCGTCATATAATTGATACACAGTTGCACCTTGAGCGGCAAATTATCCTTGCGGGTATACAACGCATACACCGGGCGCGGATCGGAGTGATAGCGACTGAACAGTATTTCCACTTCACCGCGGGCAATTTCATCGATAATCCACATCAATGGGATATAGGCAATGCCTGCACCGGTTTTGAGCCAACGCACCAACGTCTGCGGATCGTTAGTGGCAAAGCGGCCCTGCGGCGCGATTTTGGTGGAAATGCCCTCCGGGGCGATCAGTTCGAACTCACTGTCGGCGCGCACGGTGTATTCCAACCAGGAGAAACTTTCCACATCGGAAGGTTTTTCCGGGGTGCCATGCTGGGTCAAATAGCGTTTGGCAGCGCACACCACCATCGGCATCGAGCCGAGACGTTTGGCAAACAGGCTGGAGTCCTGCAAGGCGCCCACGCGGATGACAATATCCAACCCGTCCGCAATCAG
>NZ_JAGFPF010000225.1:0-2258 GCF_025962695.1 Candidatus Symbiopectobacterium sp. NZEC135
AGCGATTGCCCGGCAGAGCGCGCAGCTTAATACCCATACCCGTTATCTACATCATGCCATCGTTGATTTTGCCGAAGACCTGCTGCGTGAATTTCCGGCGGAGCTGGATAACCTGATGCTGACCTGCACCGGCAGTGAAGCCAATGATTTGGCGCTGCGCATTGCGCGGCATGTGACGGGCGGCACCGGGGTTATCGTGACACGTTGGGCCTATCACGGTGTTACCAGCGCGCTGGCGGAACTCTCCCCGTCCCTTGGCGACGGCGTGGCGCGCGGCAATTATGTAAAACTGATTGATGCACCAGACAGCTATCGCCAACCCGGCGCGTTTTTGGCGTCGGTGCAGGCGGCACTGGCGGAGATGCGTGCAGAAGACATTCGTCCTGCGGCACTGCTGTTCGATACCATTTTTTCCAGCGACGGCGTCTTCTCCCCCCCGAAGGGTGAAGTGGCGCAAGCGGTACAATGGGTGCGCGATGCAGGCGGGCTGTTTATTGCCGATGAAGTGCAGCCGGGTTTTGGCCGCACCGGCGAAGCCATGTGGGGGTTCGCCCGTCATCAGGTGGTGCCGGATCTGGTCAGCCTGGGCAAGCCGATGGGTAACGGGCATCCGATCGCCGGACTGGTGGGAAAATCGGCGCTGTTTGCCGCGTTTGGCCGCGACGTTCGCTATTTTAATACCTTTGGCGGTAACCCGGTGTCGTGTCAGGCGGCACACGCGGTGCTTAGGGTGATCCGCGAAGAGCAACTGCAACAAAATGCATTGCGGGTCGGGCATTGCCTGCGCGAAGGGTTGCACGCGTTGGCGCAGCGTCATGAACTGCTGGGCGACGTGCGCGGCAGCGGGCTGTTTGTCGGCGCGGAACTGGTGAGCGACCGTGAAAACAAAACGCCAGCCAGCGCTGAGGCGGTAGCAGTGGTAAACACCCTGCGCCAGCGCGGCGTATTGATCAGCGCCACCGGGCCTGCGGGCAATATTCTGAAGATTCGGCCACCGCTGGTGTTCAGTGAACAGCATGCCGCGCTGTTTCTCGATACGCTGGATGCGGTGCTGACAGAAGTGGCGCAGCGCTAACGGCTGCGCCTGTCGGGTGGGCGTTAGCGATTACCACACGCGGACCTGTGATGCGCTAATGCCCTCTTGCAACGATCGGGTAAAATCAGCGAGCGAGAGGGCATCCAGTTCCAGGGACGGCAATACATCATTTTGGGCCCGAAGATCGCACTGCCACACGGCGCTGGCGAGGGTAATCGATGCACTGTGTAGCGGCAGCGCGATCCCTGCTTTGCGTGCAACCGCTGCGAACACCAACCCGTAGGGCGTATCTTCCAGAATAAAACGGGTATTCATATCGGTCGGGCCGGGTGGTCCACCGCGCCGACGGTGCAACTCGGCGGCGATCTCGCTCAACGTACGGCAGGATACATCGAACGATTGCTGAAAATGCGCTTCAATGCTGTGCAGCCTCAGGCCAAATGCCTGTGCCAAGGCTTGCCGTTCCTGCTCCAGTGCCAGAATCAGGTTCGCCACTCCATCTGTCATATAGTGATATTGCGGCCAGCGCTCCTGATGCTCGATGCGTGTGACATTGCACAGCGCCAACCCCAAATGCGCAATCGGATTGATATTGATTAATGACGTCGCCAGGATATTGGATTGCGGCTGGAACCGTTTGCCAAACAGCTGCTCGCACAGGGCGATTGCCTCGGCATTGTGTGCGGCGGGGAGCGTGGCGACATGCACACAGCGGCGTGCGGTCATCAGGGTGACGCCGTTTTCCGCTTTGCGTCGGGCGGTGAATGCGGTGGTTCCCCAGGTAATAATCGGTGCGCGGATGGCGCGCTGTGCCAGCAGTTGCGACAAAAACAAGGCGCTCAATGAGCACGCGGAATTAATGATAACCGGCTGTCCGGTTGTCAGATGGGGTGCCAGTGCTTCCATCACTGCACGATGGCCATAACCCGGAACGCACAGCAGCACGGCATCCGCGCCGCGTACCGCAGCGGCGATGTCAGTAGTAACGGCCGGGCGACATTCTCCTTCGATAACGCCGGTATAGTGAAGCCCTGAATGGGCGTGAGAAATACCTGCCAGCGTGTGCGCATCCCTGGCCCAGAGCACCGTCTGGTGGCCGTGATGGCAGAGCCAGGCTGCGCTGGCAAATCCAATGTTCCCTGCACCTAACAGTGCTATTTTCATCTGTGATTATCCTTTCAATCACGCGAATGACGCATCAGGCAAGGTGAATGCCTCACCT
>NZ_JAGFPF010000226.1:0-2244 GCF_025962695.1 Candidatus Symbiopectobacterium sp. NZEC135
AAGCCGTTTTGAATAGTGTTGTCATTGGGGATGCAACAATTGCATCAGCTAAAATCAAAGATGCGGCAATTACTGGGGCAAAATTCTCGGATAACATATCATCTGATAATTATGTTGCTGGTTCATCAGGTTGGAAGATTAGTCGGGCTTCTGGGAGTTCAGAATTCAATAATGTTATCGTCAGAGGGACAGTCTATGCAAAGGATGGTCGATTTGAGGGGACAGTTTATGCTGATAAGATTGAAGGTGATGTAATAGAACAATCAGTATTGATGTATAACCCTGTAGATAATCCTGATAATTCGCCAACTTTACCATTTGTTATAGGTTTAAATGACGGATGGAAAACTTGGTTGGAAATATCGCCAAAGCCATATGATCGTATTTTTAAATTTACTAATCTAGCTTTAGTATCAGTATGGTCTCAAGGCCCTAAAAGAGTTCGCGTAAATCTTGTAAACCCCGATGGGAGTGAACGTACATTTATGGATCAGTATAGAGAAGGTGGAAGTCAATTGTTTTGTGTTTTTAGTACGTTAATTGTACCTGCAAATACATCTAACTTGAAACAAAAAATAAAAATCTTATTAGAAGGAAGGGTGAATAGCATATCTATTCAACCAATAAATCTAGAAAGCGTTTGGGCTGGAAGGAATGGATCAGATTCACAAAATCGTCAGTTCTGGTCATGTAGTCCGGCGGTTATTACTTCATATAAAGGTAGTGTGCTACCACCACCGTTATTAACAACAGTGTAAATATATTGGATAATATATGTCTTGGTACAAAGCTGAAACTATTTCTGCCACTAACGGCAGTAAAATCATTACGGCACAGAAACTCAATTCACTAATTCATTAAATGGTGTATCAGTAGGGCTGGTGTTATTGTTGCCCTCTGCTGGCACTGTTCAGATTTATGAAATTGAGTCTGTGCAATCCGATACACAATTAACGCTGGCATCAGTGTTCACTGGTACAACGGGAACGGGTAAAGCTTATGCTATTCCCACATCACCGGCTGTTTCCATCGAGCAGTTTGCTCATGAATTTGCCTCAACGCTTGCCTATTATCAGCAGCAGTTATCTGGCTGGCAGCAGATATTAACCGGAACAGGAAACGTTACGCTCACTTCGCCAGACGGTCAGACTGTTACCGTTCGCTCGCAGCAGGCTTGGGATGCTGCGCTAGATGGGAAAGCTGACTTAGCACAGGCTTTTAGAAAGCGTGGTGGGCTGGGTACCGTTGACCTAAATACTATCACTGGCGAGCAAGATGGGGTGTGGACTCAAAACTCAAACGCCAACGCTACTCTTGCCAAAAATTATCCCACACCCATAGCAGGCTCGCTTTTGGTTGTTCAGGACACGGCCAACGGGAATACGGCTGCGCATCAACTGTATTTCCCCTACAACACCACGCGGGTTTATATCAGATATTTCCTCGCGGGTGGGACGTGGGGAGTGTGGTCTGAAGTATGGAACAGCGCGAGCCTTGTTAAGCAGACCGGGCAATTCGATGCAACCGCTGGCTCGGTAATGCTTAACGGTGCATGGGGTTGGGATGGCTCTGGTGAAATTGTAGACCTAAACACGGATGCGGCGTTTTTGGCCTGGGCTAGATTATCAAGCAACGGGAGTAGAATTTTCAGAAACTCATCTGCCGTACCGCAATACACAAAACAATATGGCGTTGGTGTGTTGCTAAGGTCCGGCGACACATGGGCTACCATTTCTATAGGGTATGCTCCATCTGGTATTTCTGGAGGAATAAGAATTACCTCTGGAAATAATTCCGGTTCAACAAATTCAACTCATGAATTATGGACAGACCAGAATCTAAATCCAGCAAGGAACGCGCCAACATATATCAATATTACATCAGAGGATGCGTTACATGCGTGGGCGCAAAATTCAGCTAACAGCTCTGGAACAATAAGAAATGATGGAATAATAACCGCAACAAGTAGATTTGGTTCTGGTTGGTTCTCAAAGGTACAGGGGACTTATTCCATATTTACTGTTGGCCCAACTGCAGGAACGAGCGTGGTCAGGCTACAGGCTGGTGATTCGAACGGATATACGAATCATGTATTCTGGACTGACAAAAATCTCATAAAGCAAACAGGGGTTAACGATACAGCCCCCGGCTCCATAATGCTAAACGGGGCACACGGGTTAGGCAGATCGCAATCTGCCGGTATTGCCATGTCTACTATCTTGGACGGGAATAACGCAGTTACGG
>NZ_JAGFPF010000227.1:0-2234 GCF_025962695.1 Candidatus Symbiopectobacterium sp. NZEC135
CTGTTTGGTAAAGAGAGAGTTATCGAAAAACCAAAAGTGATACCCGCCGAGCCGTGGGCAATGGGATCGAATCCCAAATATAATGCTGTGGAAAAACCGAGTCAGGAGCCCTGGGCGATGGGATCCAACCCGAAACGTTAGAATGATGAGGAAAACGCATGATCAGGATGTTTTTTCAATGGCAATGCTTAATACTGTCAGGAGTGATGATGATGTCTACCGCGAATGCCGCTAATGAACCGTTAAGGGTCCGCAGCGTATTTGATATTAACTCGGCCTTTTGCGCCATCAAGACCAACGGCGTGCTTGGGATGGATAACCGGGATTCAGCAGTTGCCGGGAGAGGATTTGGCTCTTCCAGCACTAACGCATTGTTATTTTTGGAAAATGGAGAAAATGAGATTACTGCCGAAATCGGGGCGTTGGGCTGGTTCTCAAAAGGGAATAACGGTGATGAATCTCGCAGTGTGTTTAAACCGGATGCGAGTTGTAAAGTCGCTTTAACCGCATTTAAAGGTGAACAGTCGAAGGTATTGAGCCAGCTTGCTATCGCGATCGGTCAAGACGGGATTCCCTATGCGCAACCAAGTGAAAAAACGGACGAAGCTGAAGAGGTGTCAGTAATGAAAATTCCTGCACAGCAGATTGAAATGGGACATTTTCCTTCCAATTATCTGATTGATAACTATTTCCCAACTGAGATGAATCTCTATCAATTTACAAAAAAAGTCCATCTTAAAAATATCCCGGAGTGGAAGTGGACAAAAGCCACTCCTTTTACTGGAAAAACCGAGCAAATTCAGGCGTTAAAAATTGCCTATCTCGACCTTTGGCATCTTTTTGCTGAAAAAAATGATGTAAAAATAAAACAATACCTTAATGAATCTTTACAAGCATGGGCGCTCACAACCGGAAATTCTATCGATGAAATATATAACGATCGTGGTTTTAAAAAGGATTTAAAAAACACTTCATTTGAAATTCGCTCTATTAATTGGAATGATTATAAAATTGAAGTGATGAATAAAGGCAGAATGGTGCGGTTTGTTAATAAATCAGACCCTACTATATCTCCTCTTTCTTATACATTCAAAGATGACGATGGAGATAATAGTGTAGGGTATTTTTCTCCTATATTCTCCTTCATCGATGGAAAATTTATTCCTGTTATTTGACCACTATTTACACTGAGGATTGTCGCACGTGCAACGCCGCTAAATTAGGCGATATCGATACCGGGCACGAAAGTCATTCGCCAACCTCTGTCGTAGCAGGTTCTTCTACCGTTAAGGTTGGCTGGCACGCCAAGGCGATCGGGAGATGCCGTTAGCTGTGGCGGAGTCATGATCGGAGGTGGAAGTGTGACGATTGGCTGACTGGCTATGGTGCTTATTGTAGTGATACCCGCCCAGCCCTGGGTGATGGGACCCAATCTGACGTTAGATAAACAAGGAAAGCGCATGATGAGGACGTTGTTTCAATGGAAATGCCTAATACTGCTAGGTGTGATGATGATGTCTACCGCGAATGCCGCTAATGAGTTGTTAAGGATCCGCAGCGTATTCGATATTAACTCGGCGTTTTGTGCCATCAAGACCAATGGTGTTATAGGTCTGGATAACCGTCATTCGGCGGTGGCCGGGAGAGGGTTTGGTTCGTCCAGTACTAACGCATTGTTATTTTTGGAAAATGGAGAGAATGAGATTACTGCTGAAATCGGGGCACTGGGCTGGTTCTCAAAGGAAACTATCGGTGATGAAGCGCGTAAGTCGTTTAAGCCCGATGCGGGTTGTAAAGTTGCTCTAACCGCATTAAAAGGCAAAGAGTCAAAGGTATTAAGCCAACTCACTATTGCTATCGGTAAAGACGGCATTCCTTATGCGCAATCAGGCGGAGAAGAGGACAGCGCTAAAACTGAAAACCTGTCAGTAAAAAAAATCACAGCGCAGGAGGTAAAAAAGGGACATATTCCTGATGATTATTTTAGAGGAAATAAATTCCCTGTCGGAATGGAACTCTATCAGTTTACGCAGAAAGTCAATCTTAGAGGACTCCCAGAGTGGAAATGGACAAAAGCGGCGCCCTTTACTGGGAAACCCGAACAGATCCAGGCGCTAAAGATTGCCTATCTCGATCTCTGGCATCTTTTTGCTGAAAGAAACAATCAGAAAATAAAGAAATACCTTAATGAATCATTGCAAGCGTGGGCTATCTCTACTGGAAACAGCATTGAT
>NZ_JAGFPF010000228.1:0-2224 GCF_025962695.1 Candidatus Symbiopectobacterium sp. NZEC135
CCTTTTACAGGGTCGCATCGTTGATGGGGCTGTTTGGGTGTGTTCATCTGAAAAATGGGGCGTTAACTCAGTTGTCTCTCAGGCTGTTACCAGGTTAATAAATGAGGCATAAAAATGGCTGCTCGCCCACGAAAAAGAGAGTATCGCTCTCTTCCCGATCATTTGTTTTTCGATAAAAGTAAGGATTCATATCGTTTCACTCTAATAAACGGGAAAAAGAAAACTCTTGGCTCTGATAGGGCTCTCGCTATTGCAATCGCCCGAGAATATAACAATCAAATGCGGCCAGAGTCTGCCGTTTCTATTGATTCATTGATCAGGGATTCTGGCGGGGTATCTGGTGAAGCTCTGCCATTTTGCAGTTATGTAGATCGTTTACTCCAACGCGCTATTGATGACGAGCAACCAGGTAAAGCCACCAGCGATGTATGGATAAATGACATCATCAGGGTGAAGGAATATTTCACCATGCCCGCATGTGATATCGAGCTGGAGCACGTCAACGGTTATATCCAAAGTTACCACGCTGACGCGTCGGCTAACGTCCAAAATAGGAAGGTAAGTTTTCTAAAAAAACTGTTCAGCTATGCGGTCGATGAATCATTGATGATCGATAACCCCGCAACCCGCAAGAAAATGCGAAGAGTGGAGGGAAAAAAGAGGCGTCGATTATCATTTCAAGACTTCCAGCGAATCAAGGCATCCGCACCGCTCTGGCTACGCACTGCAATGGATCTGGCATTGCAAACCACGCAAGCCCGCCTGGAGGTGTCACGAATTAGATACTCAATAAAACAACCCAAGGAAGGTGTTTGTGGGTGTGTATGGTATCAAACCGCTGAAAGTGGCATTCATGGTGTGCTATACATCCACCGGCAGAAAGTGCAGAAGAAAGAGGCATCACATATTGCCATTCCTATTGGGGATGAATTGAAGCGCATCATTGATGATAGCCGTGACCGGATCGCCAGCCCGTATGTTGTCCACCGGCTACCCGAGAAAAACAGTAACCCGATCAGTAAAGATGTTAACCACCCTACCCAGGTTAACCCTAACTACCTGAGTAGGGCATTTTCCGATCTGCGTGATGCAGTTGGCGTTGCCGCAGAATACCCTCCGGCAGAACGCCCAACATTCCACGAGATACGAGCGCTGGCCGCGTTTATGTTTGAACGTCAAGGGGTGGATCCTCAGGCAAGGATGGCGCACAGCGATGCCAAGTCAACGAAGATCTACACGCAAAACCATCTTGATTGGGTTGCTGTGCCACATGCTGAAATCAGCTTATCAAATGGCATAAAATCAGTAACCAATTGACATCTATTTAATTTATTCTCATAAATAGGTGTAACTTTAGAAAGTGATTATTTTACTTCGGAGCGCTGATGGCAACCTCAATTCATACAGACATTCAAGAACATGTAGAAATGTCAGCAAAAAAAATCATTAGAGAACAGTTAACTCCTTGGAAGTTTTTTCACTCGTCGAAACGACTTAATGTAACTCGTTTCGATGGCACAAAAATATCCTATGAGGGGAGCGATTTTTCAGGCTCACCCTCAGAAATATTTTGGAGCGATTATATAGAGCCATTTTTGAAAGACTTAATAAACAATGAGATATCAGTAACTTATGATAAAGCAAAAGCAAATTATATAGATAACTGCAAGGCATTGGACGAGTTAGAAGCAATTCTTTTTTCTTACTGTGTAAAAGTATACCGAGAAATGGCAGATATAGACCAAAAGCTCAGGGGGAAAGGGATTCCTGATTCAGTACAAAAACGTCCTATTGATAAAAAGACTGATGCAATAAAAGAGTATATATCAGAAAGAATTACCAGCAAGAAGGAAATAATACTATCCACCCCTTGGTATGAAAAACCTTGGGTAAAAGCTTGGCCGGTGCTTGTTACTATGGCTGTCTCGATAGCTAATTTGCTTTTATCCATATATAACAATTTCTTCAAATAATTATGGCATCACTTCGAGCGCCTTAGGTGTAATAATTTTGTTTACAGAAACTCAAAATAACTGTGGTAAAACCTTACCTAAGTCATTGATGTATAAAGAGTGGATCATGCTTAAAATGTACTGTTTGTTTGTCCATTCAAATGCTCGCAAAGCCAGTGCTGGCAAGGCTTACAGAGTATTTTGCTAGTTAACATGGGGTGTCAGGGGTCGGAGGTTCAAATCCTCTCGTGCCGACCAAATAATCCCAAGAA
>NZ_JAGFPF010000229.1:0-2212 GCF_025962695.1 Candidatus Symbiopectobacterium sp. NZEC135
CCTGCATCGACCAGCCAATGATTTTACGGGAAAACAGATCGACCACTACCGCAAGATATAACCAACCTTCATGTGTTTTAAGTAGAGTAAGAGACAGGGCGTAGTCGGACTATTTCCCTGCCTCTCCTCTCCGAACCGGACGTACACCTTTCAGCGCATCCGGCTCTCCGTTTAAACGCTGGCGAACGCCATTGCCACTTCCGGATACCGTGATGTATAGGTGTTTCTGGCTTCTGTCCTCAGGTAAGGGTTTCCTTCGGGCAGACGCCAGCGGAACAGCTTCTTACCTTGCCCTACCAACCGGTAAAGTACTTCACCGTTGAGCTTCCCGTGGTTGGTTTTACCAAATAATACCCACGTTTTACTCTGACCCGGTTTCGGTGGTTTACACCACCACCTCATCAGGTATGCGATACCTTTACGGTATTTTCGGGCCAGCCAGTGAGCCAGCTTCCAGAACACCACACGATCGACAGAACTAAACACTTTGGCCTTAAAATCAACGAACTGATAGAACGCGGCCCAGCCTTTCAGTTTCCGGTTGAGTATCTCAACCATATCGATTTTGCTTTCACTGTAATTGCCTGATAACAGAGACGTCAGCGACGCGGCGAAGTTTCTGGCTTTCTCCTTCGGGATCGTCGATACCACCCGCATATCACCATAAAGGCTGCGTTTGCGGATAATTCTATGACCCAGAAAGATAAAACCGTCATTAACATGGGTGATTCTGGTCTTGTCCATGTTCAGCCTGAGTTTCAGGCTGCCTTCAAGTACGTTTCGGCACTCTTCCCTGATGGTTTCCGCCTGTGCTTTGGTGCCTTTGACAATAAGCACAAAGTCATCGGCATAACGGCAGTACGCCACGGCAGGTTTCCATTGCCAGTTTTCTCTGACTGCAGTACTTCGGCCCCGCTGGATACTGCTATTCCAGTACCAGCGATCCTTGCGGGCTTTTTCGCTCAGGTAGCGTTTATGCAGATACTGGTCGAACTCATTCAGCATGATATTCGACAGCAGCGGCGATATTACGCCTCCCTGTGGCACGCCTTCACTGGCCGACCTACATCAACATGCCCGGCCTTAATGGTTTTCCACAGCAGGCTCATAAAGCGTGCGTCACTGATCCTGCGGCGCACGGCTTTCATCAGCAGTCGATGATGCACAGTGTCGAAGTAGCTGGACAGGTCACCCTCAATCACCCAGCGGCCCCGCGTTTCGCCGCAGTCGGTAAGTTGTAATTTCACCGTGCGGATCGCATGCTGGACGCTGCGTTCAGGCCGGAAACCATATGAGAATGTATGAAAATCACTCTCCCAGATCGGCTCCATGACCATCAGCATAGCCCGCTGAACAATACGATCTCGCAAGGCAGGGATACCCAGCGGGCGCTGTTTGCCGTTGCTTTTAGGGATGTAGACCCGTCTGGCTGGCAGGGGCTGGTAGTGACCTGAGAGGAGTTCATCCCTGAGCTTTTGCAGCTCAGCAGCCAGACTGGTCTGTAGCGTTGCTTTGTTCACACCATCAACGCCGGGGGTATGTGCCCCCCTTGATGAGAGCGTGATCCGCGCCGCTTCAGTCAGCCATTCTGGTTGTGTTATCAGACGTAGCAGACGCTCAATCCGTCGGGACGGATCGGTTGCTGTCCATGTGGCAAGCTTGCGTTGCATTTCGCTGATTATCAAAGGTCTTCACCTCGTTAGGTCAGTTAATTCACGTCGCAAACACATTTAAACTGCTCCCCTTCGCCATGTAATGGGCTTTCCCCATCGCAGACTACTACGGAAGCTCCGCCAGCCAGTGCGTCATCGGAGCCATGCCCCCTTAACATTCGTCGCTGACCTTCCCCGGTTCACCTGCCTGGACTCAGACGTATTGAGGAGGCTGCCCGTCGCACTCTTTGTCCTTGCTTGCCGCAAGTTGGTGATAGACGCTGCTGTTCCAGTGTTTCGAATATATTTCAAAACACCTTCGACTGCCAGTGCTTACGTATCACTGCCAGTTCCTTCTGCACGGCTTGTCAGATCACGTAGGCCGTGGTGACATTTTCAACCCACAGAGGTGGATTAACGGGTTCATGTTCTTCAGCCTTTCAGTACTCAACCTTGAGGATCATCTCGGCTTAGTGATCTCGCCTCAATCCCCGTTGTCAGCGGGTTACGTCACGCTGCGGGCATGCCGCAGGTCACTGCCGCTCAGGTTCTCCACCGTC